>CANQJY010000053.1 GCA_947624365.1 uncultured Clostridia bacterium | reverse complement strand
TTAAAATTTATCAAGCCATTTTCTTGTTTTTTATATTAAATATTTGTTACACGTTTGTTACAATTTTGTTACAGGTTCCTTGTTCAATTTACTTTGCTATTATACTATGTTCGTTTGCAGTTTGAATTTCTACTGTTTCTATTGTATTTTGCATGAAATTACCTGTTCCTTTTCGTTCTACTAACATATAATTTTTTGTATGCCCTTTATAAATATTATTTTTTTCTTCTTCCCACAATACTTGTACTTGTTTTCCTATGTATTGACTGTTATATATCTTTTCATTATTGTCTGATAAAGCAATTAATTTTTTGCTTCTTTTTTCTTTTATTCCTGGTGGAACTTGTTTTGGTAAATTAGCTGCTTTTGTCCCTTTTCTTGGAGAATATTGAAATATATGCATTTTATAAAATTTAATATCCTTTAGAAAATTGTAGGTTTTATTAAATTCTTCTTCACTTTCACCTGGAAATCCTACAATTATATCTGTTGTTAAATTAACATCTGGATATGTATTTCTTAATAATTGTACAATATTTTTAAATTGTTCTGTTGTGTACCTTCTATTCATCCTTTTTAGTGTTTCATCACATCCACTTTGTAAGGATAAATGAAAATGAACACAAATTTTTTCTAATTTTGATAATCTTTGTACAAATTCCTCGGTAATTAATAATGGTTCTATAGAACCTAATCTTATCCTTTGAATTCCTTCTATCTGATTTATTTCTTCTAATAAATCAATTAATTTATATTTTTCAAAATCTTTCCCATATGATGCAACATGAATTCCTGTGATTACAACTTCTTTAATTCCTTTTTTAGCTATTCCGTTTGATTTCATTTATAATATTTTCTGGTTTTCTGCTTCTTACTCTACCTCGAGCATATGGAATTATACAATATGAACAAAATCGGTCACATCCATCTTGCACTTTGATTACAGCTCTTGTTTTTTCAGTGTAAGTAATTTCCCCAAATTCTGCAAATTCTTTTACAGAAAATATATCTTCTTTTTCTTTTTGGGAACTTCTTTTTCCTTGCATTATTTCATCACAATATGTAACAATATCTGCTTTCTCTTCATTTCCAAGAATAATATCTATACATTCAATTTTTTCTAGTTCTTCTTTTGCTACTTGTGCATAACATCCTACTGCAATAATTTTACTACTTGGATTGTTTTCTTTTGCTTTTCTTAGCATTTGTCTTGATTTTCTGTCTGACATATTTGTTACTGTACATGTATTTATAATATAAATATCTGCCTTTTGGTTGTGTTCTACAATTTTATAACCATGGTTTTTTAATTTTTGTGCCATTGCATTTGTTTCATATTGATTAACTTTGCAACCTAAAGTTATAAAAGCTACTGTTTTCATACTTAAATTCCTTTCCTCTGTTTTAAAAAGTTCCACTTTAATTTGTGGAACTTTTTCTTATCTTTTTATTTTTCCATCTAAAATATCTAAATTTTCTAAAGCTTTACCTGTTCCTAAAGCTACACATGATACTGTATCTTGAGCTATCATCACATTAATTCCTGTTTTTTCTTGTAGCAGTTTATCTAATCCATCAATTAAACATCCTCCACCTGTCATATAAATCCCTTTGTCACTAATATCTGCTACTAATTCTGGTGGTGTTCTTTCTATTACATTATGTACAGCGTCTACAATCATCATTGCTGGTTCTATTAGTGCTTCTAACATTTCACTTGAGTGAACTGCGATTGTTTTTGGCAATCCTGTTGTTAAATCTCTACCTCTAATATCCATTTCTGTGTCTTGTATTTTTGGATAAACACATCCAATATTTACTTTTAAGTCTTCTGCTGTTCTCTCTCCAATAACAATGTTGTGCTTTCTTTTTATATATTTTACTATTGCTTCATCAAATTTATCTCCAGCTACTTTAATTGAAGAACTAACTACTGATCCTCCTAATGAAATAACTGCAATATCAGTTGTTCCTCCTCCAATATCTACTACCATGTTTCCACAAGGTTTTGCAATGTCAATTCCTGCACCAATAGCTGCTGCTATTGGTTCTTCTATTAAATATACTTTTCTTGCTCCTGCTTGTGTAGCTGCATCAATTACTGCTTTTTTTTCTACTTCCGTTACTTGTGAAGGGATACATATCATTATTCTAGGTGCAAATATAAATTTTCCACAAACTTTGTTAATAAAATGTTTTAGCATTTTTTCTGTTACAGTATAATCTGAAATAACACCATCTCTTAATGGTCTAGTTGCAACTATATTTCCTGGTGTTCTTCCTAACATTCTTCTGGCTTCTCCTCCAACTGCTAATACTTCTCCTGTATTACTGTTAACAGCTACAACTGATGGCTCTCTTAATACTATTCCTTTTCCTTTTACATATACAATAACAGTTGCTGTTCCTAAATCAATTCCTACATCTTGTCCGAATTTAAACATATTTTTCCCTCCAGATATTTGTTGTTTTTCATTTCTGTTACAAATATATTTCAATTATATTACATTTTTAAAAATTTATCAATAGGTTTTCCTTATTTTTTTATATTGTTTGATTTAACGGTAACTTTTTTACTGATATTGCACAACATGTGAATGTTGTGCAATAAAAATTAATATTTTAAATAATATAACCCCAAATAATCAACACCAAGTGTAATATTATAACTCTTTTTTACAGAATTTTGCAAATTTACAAATAACTTTCTTTTTCCATTAACAATATGAATAATAAATTTTTTAATAATAACAGTATCTATAAAATTGCCATGTCTATCTATATGATTTAAAATATCTCCTATTTCATAAACAACACCTAATTCATCTATATATGTCGTTATTTTATTCCCTTCTTTAAATTGTACTGTCTGTAATGACAACTCCCCATCACCTCCGTATCATAATTAGTTTCATAAACTAAATTATTCTCACTTAAATTATATTTTTTTATTTTAATTTGTTCTATAACAGAAAAATCTTTAACATTATTGCTAACATATTCAACAGGTCGTTCTAAATTTTTACTAAATAAATAGGCTTTTAATCCTTGTAATCTAGTATCAGTACTATCTTTGCTCATATACTTAACAATATATGCACCTATATTATCAACATGCGTTATTGCATTAATAAAAACAAAACCTTGTCCCCATAAATCTTGTAAATCTTTTTGCGGTATATATGGTATATTAGATAAAACATGATAATGCACAGCACCTCTTTCTTGAAATTCAACAACAGCCAAATACTTAATATTCTTGCCAAATTTATATTTTAATCGTTGTATAAACTTCATAAAAATATAATTACACTCTTTAACATCTGTCTTATTATCAGCAAATGTCAAAGTAAAAAACTTGTCGTATTTAACATTAAAATTACAACACGCTAGTCTACGAACCATATCACGCCTTCGTTGATTTGTATTTGCATAATTTTTTAAAATACTTTCATCATTTTCACTTTTTCCCCACTCACCGTTCCTTCCACCTTTAGTCTTATAATATTTTGAATATTCATAAATTTCAATTATATTTCCTGTAACAATATATTTCTTTAACATCAAATACCCCCTTACGTTTTCTTGTAATCTTCAACTATAATTAAATTAAATAATGTAGGAAAATTACACCGCATGTGCCGATTTCTCACGAAATTCGGCACATTGCGGATTTTTGTACGTATAAGTAAATATAAAACAATATGATTAATGTACCCCAAGAAAAGGTATTTTTTTCAAAATCCAAATTGTCAATTTATAAACCTGTTCAAAATTCAATAATATAATTAAAATTGGAATTGTAAGAGTCAACGTCAATGGTCTAATAAAAAAACCTAATAAACTCAAATTATCAAAAATCAAACTTAAAAAAGTACCAATACTAGAAGTTAATTGTTCAGGCATTTGCGGTAAATTTATCCAGCCAAAAATAACCTGTAATAGAACTTTTATTATATTTAACAATGTTTCAAGTATCATTTCGTTGTTACCTCCTCATATTTTTCTCTAGCCAAATTGACTAATTTAAAAACGATAAAAGCATCAACACATACTAAATAAATAGAGTGTATAGTACTAAAAATAGAATTATCCAAAAGGCTATTCAAATTAAATGAAGTTTGTGAAATCAAATGACTATTTGTAAAAGGCTCATTTATATCAGGAATACTAAAAATAGGCTCATTAAAATTAATACTTAAAATCCTATTTAAAATATCTAAAATTAACTCAAACGGATAAAACAAAAAACCTAATCTATCGGAAAACCAACTTTTCAACTCATCAAAATATGTGCTAAAAAAATCATCAGAAGGAATAAACAATGACTTTATAGCCTCAACAAGCAACTCTATTAATTTATAAACAAAGAAATTTTCACTAAAAGGATTTAAAAAGTTAAGTATATCTCCTATCCTTTCAAATATATTTTTATTAACTTCAGTTTGTTCCTCAATAGCATTTGTCTGTTCTTCAATTTTGCTAGTTTGATTTTGAATAGCACCAGTCTGCTCCTTGATAGAATTAGAAACCCTATCGTTACTATCAACAACACTATTAGTAAAACCACCAAAAGGGTCATCTGGTGTAGTAGTATTACCACCTGTCTGTCCACCAGTACCACCACCAGTAGAGCCATAAAGAAAACTCGTTTTAAAATTACCCTCATCATAATACTTATATGAAAAATTAGAAATAGAAATACTATTAATACAACGAGATGTAAAATTAACGATATATTGATGACCAGAAGTAAAAGACAATGAATTGTCTAAAGATGTAAGATAATCAAAAGGAATTTCTAATATCTGTCCAACACCATCTTTATGTTTCATATATTTTTTTAAACCATCATACCCAAAAGAGTGTGATAACGCACCGCTATCACTAATATCAAGCAAAAACTCATCAACAGATGTATTAGTAACAGAAAGACCATTACCTGTATCATCTTCGTATGTATATCCTTCATATGCAGTACCTAAAGCAATACTCAAAGAACTAGCGGAAATATCTAACAAATATGGACTCGTACCTCTAAACATAACATCATAAATATAATAAGTTTTAAAACTTCCATTTTTTATACCGTTATAAACATCCGAAGGTTTACTATTGGAAGAAAAAGACCCTGTAACAAAATTTACGTTCAAATTCCTAGAATATAAAAATCCAGAAGGATATAAAATATAACCATCATCATATAAATCACCATGACTATAAAACTCATCTTTACCATTAACACCATATTCATAGATTTTTGCATAATTAGTACTACCACTAGCATTAACGCCAAAACCTGTAATAGTATTATAAGTAGCAAAAAAATAATAAAGTGTAGGATAAGAAGATGAACATTGAACAATATAAGGTTTACCGTCATCACCTATAAACAAAGCCCATCTTTGAACAGAACTACTATCATCAAAAAAATTAGCAGGAATAGTAACTTCACCCTTATAAATCTTATTTTGTCCATGATGTGTATATGTAAAAGTATAACTACCATCAACATTTAAAACATAATCATCTAAAACAGAAATAGGCATAATACCATAATCAGTATCTGTTTCAGCATAAGAAAAAGGCATAAAACCAAACAATAAAAAAATAATAAAAAGCAAAATAATAAAATGTTTTTTAAAACTCATAACTACCCCCTTAACATATTTCTAATATATGAATATATAAAAAATATACATAGTATAAAAATAACAATATCAAAACCAAAATTAACATTTTCAGTTTGTTTCAAAATTTTATCATTAGTTTGTATAATAACATTTTGTTGACTATTAATATTATTTAAAGAACGTAAAACACTTGAATAATAAGTATCTTCATAAGCCATAGTAGAAACATCATCATCTACAATCGGCGTATCCTCAAGATTATTAACATCATTATTACGAACAACAATATTTTCAGAAAATTCTTCATCCATCTATAAACCCCCTTTAAATGTTTTAGGAAAAGCAAAAGATAAAAACATATTTACTAATCTTTCAGCCAAAATCAAAATAATACCAATAGGCAAAGCATTTTTTATAACAACAACTATCAAATCAACGACCGCTTGATAATCCATTTGAAAAACCCCCTTCATCACGATTATAAATATCAGAACGTGAAACACCGTTCCACTCATTACGATAACGTTTCATTTTAGCAAAAGTATCATAACTATCATATAAAGATGGTCTATGAAACCAAAAAAACTTGCGAATAATATCAGCATTTAACTTTCCGTTTTCCTCAGTAGCAGTTTTACCATTTATAACAATATTTCGTTGAATACATGAAAAATAATTTTTACAAATAACAACAGTATCTATTTGTTCTCTTAACGGTTTAGCAAGTCGCATAAAAACTTGCGAAGTACCAACAATATGCTTTCGCTGTTTACGTTGTTGACTAACTTCAACCATAATTTCAATAGGAATATTTTTACTCTCTAAAGAATTGAATTCAAGATGAATCTCATCTATTAAATAAAAAATACC
>CANQJY010000052.1 GCA_947624365.1 uncultured Clostridia bacterium | reverse complement strand
TATCAAGCAATGAGAGTAACAGGTTGTGGAGATCCAAGGAAAACGGTGCAAGAAACATTACCAAATAAATTACCTCAACGAAAATTAACTAATGAGGCAGCAAGAGGATATAGTTCATATGGAAACCAAATTGGATTAGCAACAGGACAAGTAGCAGAAATGTATCATCCAAGATATGTAGCAAAAAGACTAGAAATAGGAGCATTAGTAGGAGCTGCACCAAAAGAAAATATTGTACGTAAAAGACCAATACCAGGAGATATAGTTGTGTTATTAGGAGGAAGAACAGGTAGAGATGGATGTGGAGGAGCAACAGGGTCTTCAAAAGCACATACAAGTGAATCATTAACAACATGTGGTGCAGAAGTACAAAAAGGAAATCCACCAGAAGAAAGAAAAATCCAAAGATTATTTAGAAATCCAGAAGCAACTAAAATGATAAAAAGATGTAATGACTTTGGAGCAGGAGGAGTGTCTGTTGCAATAGGAGAATTAGCAGATGGATTAATAATTAATCTAGACAAAGTACCTAAAAAATATGAAGGATTAGATGGAACAGAATTAGCAATATCAGAATCTCAAGAAAGAATGGCTGTTGTTGTTGCAAAAGAAGATGTAGATAAATTTATAAATTTAGCAGAAACAGAAAATATAGAAGCAACAATTGTAGCAGAAGTTGTAGAAGAACCTCGCATCAAAATGTATTGGAGAGGAAAAGCTATTGTTGATGTATCAAGAGAATTTTTGAATACAAATGGAGATGTGAAAAATGCTACTGTTCAAGTAGAAAAACCAGAAGAAAGTAAATCATATTTTAAACAAGAGGAAGTAAAAGATATCCAAACAAAGTGGAAAGAAACAATTTCAGACTTAAATTGTTGTTCACAAAAAGGATTAGTAGAAAGATTTGATAGTACAATTGGCGCAAACACAGTATTTATGCCATTTGGAGGAAAATACCAATTAACACCTACGCAAGGAATGGTAGCAAGAATTCCAACATTAAAAGGATACACTAATACAGGAACAATTATGACATATGGATATAATCCATATATTGGTGTATGGAGTCCATTCCATGGAGCTGTTTATGCAATTATAGAATCTGTATCAAAATATGTTGCAATTGGAGGAGATTACAAAAAAGCATATTTAACATTACAAGAATATTTTGAAAGATTAAAGGATGATCCAACTAGATGGGGAAAACCATTTACAGCATTATTAGGTGCTTATTATGCACAAAAACAATTATGCATTGCAGCAATTGGTGGAAAAGATAGTATGTCAGGATCATATAACGAATTAGATGTACCACCAACACTTGTATCATTCTGCATAGGAGATGTTGATACAACAAAAGTTGTATCAAATGAATTCAAAAAATCAGGCACAAAAATAATGTTCTTAAAAACAAAAATGGCAGAAGAAGACATTATAGACTTTGATGATTTAAAAGAAAATTATGAAATAATACACCGTTTAATTGAAGAAGGAAAAGTTCTATCATCAAGTACAATAAAAAATGGTGGAATAGCAGATGTTATCACAAAAAGCTGTATGGGTAACAAAATAGGATGTAAATTAGATACAAAAGTAGATTTATTTTATCCATATTATGGATCATTTATAATTGAAGTAGAAGATAATGTACAAGAACCAAAATTAGAGCAAATTGGAGAAACTATTAAAGAAGAAAAAATCATTGTAAATGAAAATGTTACATTTGAAATAAATGATTTAATTAAGATTTGGGAAGAGCCATTAGAAAAAGTATTCCCAACAAGAGTTAAAGAAATAGCAAAACCGGTAGAAAATATATTAAGTGATAAAAAATGTACTATTACGCGTAAAATGCCAATAACAAAACCACGAGTATTTATTCCAATATTCCCAGGAACTAACTGTGAATATGATTCTAGTAAAGCCTTTGAAGATGCAGGAGCTATTGTTAGTACAAAGGTATTCAAAAACTTAAAACCACAAAATATTCAAGAATCTATTGATATATTTGCTAAAGAAATTGAAAATGCACAAATAATAATGATACCAGGAGGATTTAGCGCAGGAGATGAACCAGATGGTTCTGGTAAGTTTATTAGTAGTGTATTCCGTAATCCAAAATTAAAAGAATTAATTTACAAACATTTACATGAAAAAGATGGATTAATGTTAGGAATTTGTAATGGTTTCCAAGCACTTGTCAAATTAGGATTAGTACCATATGGAGAAATAAGAGAAATGGACGAAACAATGCCAACATTAACATTTAACACAATTGCAAGGCATATGTCACGTATGGTAAATACAAAAGTAGTATCAAAATTATCACCATGGTTTAGTGGAGTAGAATTAGGTGAAGAATTCACAATTCCAATTTCTCATGGAGAAGGAAGATTTATAATATCAGATGAATTAAAACAACAATTAATAGAAAATGGACAAATTGCAACACAATATGTTGATTTTGAAGGAAATGCAAGTAATGATATTCTATATAACCCAAATGGATCTATTGGGGCCATAGAAGGAATAACAAGCCCTGACGGTAGAGTGCTAGGAAAAATGGGACATTCAGAAAGAAGTTATAGAGAAATTATGAAAAATATGCCAGGCAGACAAGACCAAAAACTATTTGAATCAGGAGTAAACTATTATAGATAATGTCTAATGTCTAATCTAATGTCCAATCTGTCCAATCTGGGACGGTCCTTTTTTGGACATTAGGTAAAATGTCCAAAAAAGGACCGTCCCAGATTGGACAGATTGGACACCAGATTGGACACCAAATCGGATAAATTGGATAGAAAGGAATTTGAAATGGATAATAATATATATGTTACACCGCTTTCTGGAAGATATGCAAGTAAAGAAATGAATACTTTATGGTCAAATGATAGTAAATATACTACATGGAGAAAATTATGGGTTGCATTAGCAGAAACGGAAAAGGAATTAGGAATCGATATAACAGATGAACAAATTGAAGAAATGAAAAATAATGTAAATAATATTGATTATGATATTGTAGCCAAAAGAGAAAAGGAATGTAGACATGATGTGATGGCACATGTATATGAATATGGATTAAAATGTCCAAAAGCAAAGCCAATAATACATTTAGGAGCAACTTCTTGTTTTGTTACAGATAATACAGATGTTATTTTAATGACAAAAGCATTAGGAATTATAAAAGAAAAATTAATAGTTGTTATTAAGAACTTAAAAGAATTTGCTTTAAAAAATAAAGAAATAACTTGTTTGGGATATACACATTTCCAACCAGCACAATTAACAACTGTTGGAAAAAGAGCAACACTATGGATACAAGATTTATTAGAAGATTTAGAGGAATTAGAATTTGTAGAAAGTCATATGAAACTATTGGGATGTAAAGGAACAACAGGAACACAAGAAAGTTTCATGAAATTATTAAAAGATGAAGAAAAAGTAAAGCAAATAGATAGTAAAATAGCTAAAAAAATGGGATTTGAGCAAGTATATGGTGTATCAGGACAAACTTATACTAGAAAATTGGATACAAGAGTTTTACATGTTTTATCACAGATTGCACAAAGCTGTTCAAAATTTGCTAATGATATGCGTTTATTGCAACATGAAAAAGAATTAGAAGAACCATTTGAAAAAGGTCAAATTGGGTCATCTGCAATGGCATATAAACGTAATCCTATGAGAAGTGAAAGAATTAATTCATTAGCAAGACATGTTATGGTACTTAGTATGGACCCAACTATAACTAGTGCAACACAGTGGCTAGAAAGAACATTAGATGATTCTGCAAATAAACGTATTTGTGTACCAGAAAGCTTTTTAGCAGTAGATGCTATTTTAATCTTATATGCAAATATTTCAAAAAATATTGTTGTATATGAAAATGTAATAAAAACTAATATGATGCAAGAACTTCCTTTTATGGCAACAGAAGAAATTTTAATGAATGCTGTTTTAAAAGGTGGAGATAGACAAGAATTACATGAAAAAATAAGAGTATATTCAATGGAAGCAGGCAAACAAGTAAAAGAATTAGGAAAACCAAATGATTTAGTTGATAGAATTGCAAATGACAAAACATTTGGACTTACTAAACAAGAAATTATGAAAGCATTAAATCCAGATAATCTTTGTGGTAGAGCTCCAAAACAAGTGGAAGACTTTATAAATGAAAAAGTAAACCCAATATTAGAAAAATATCGAGATTTAGGAATAAATGTAGATACAGAAGTAAATGTGTAAGAAAGGAGAAAAACATGAAAAAATGTTTATTATTAGGAAATGGTGGGCGTGAAGCTGTTCTTGCAGAACAAATAAGCAAAGGATATATTTTATATGCTATTATGCCATATGCTAATCCATCTATTGTAGAATATGTAGAACAATCAAATGGAAAATATCTTATAGGAGACCCTTTTGACAAAGAACTTGTAAAAAAGTTTATACAAGAACAAAATATTGAAGCATGTGTTGTAAGTCAAGATAATTTATTACAAGAAGGATTAATAGATTTAGCAAGAGAACTTGGACTACAAACATTTGGACCAACATCAAAAGGAGCAAAAATTGAATGGAGCAAAACTTATGCGTTGGAAATTGTTAAAAAATTAGAGCCAGAAATGATTATAAAGAATGAAGCAATTACAAATCAAGAACAATTAGATAAAGTAATAGAACAATATAAAGATGATAGTTTTGTTGTTAAACCAGAAGGATTAACAGGTGGAAAAGGTGTAAAAGTAGGAGGTATTCATTTTAAAGGAAAAGAAGAAGGATACCAATATGCCAAACAATGTTTAGAAGATGCAGATAGGGTCATCATACAAGATAAAGTAGAAGGTAGAGAATTTACAGTTATGGCTTTAACAGATGGAGAAAACATTGTTGTTACACCAGTAACATTTGATTATCCATATAGATTTGAAGAAGATAAAGGACCTGGAACAGGTGGAATGGGATGTTTAAGTTTTGAAAATGGTAGATTACCATTTTTAGAGCAAGAAGATATAGATAAATGCGCAAACTTAATCAAAAAAACAATTCATGAATTAAATCGCGAAAGCCTTGAATTTAGTGGAGTTATTTATGGTGGCTTCTTTAAATGCAAGGATGGTATTAAATTTATTGAATTTAATGCAAGATTTGGAGATCCAGAAGCAATTAATGTATTAAATGCTCTAGAAACACCATTTACAGAGATATTTGAACATATTTCTAATAAAACATTATCGCCAGAAAACTGTAAATTTAATAAAAATTACACATTTACAGTATATGTAGTTAGTCCAGATTATGCAATTAGATCTAATAAAGAACTTTGCAAATTTACTTTAAATAAAGAAGCAATTTTGAAAAAAGGAGCTAAAATATATTTTGCAAGCACAAAACAAATAGAAGGAAACCTTTATACTTCAGTAGGAAATTCTAGATTATTTGCAATACATACAAGTGGCAAAACATTAGAAGAAGCAAAACAAAAAGCATATAATGCAATGGAAAATAATGTAGATGAAGTATTAAATTATCGTAAAGATATTGGAGAGATATATGAGCATTAAAAAAGACCTAATAAATAGGTCAAGCTTAAGAAATTTTGCCATTAATAAAATCATCAATTACATCAATTAATTGTACTTTTTCGGCAGATTGTACTTTTGCAGATAATGTTTCGGCTGTATCACTAGGCTCAACTACAACGCGAGTTTGTCTAATAATAGAACCTTTGTCATACTCCTGATTTACAAAATGTACAGTAACGCCACTATATTGTTCACCTGCATCAACAACCGCTTGGTGGACATGCATGCCATGCATACCTTTACCTCCATATTTTGGAAGCAATGAAGGATGAGTATTAATTATTGAGTATTTTTCTATTAATTTAGGACCAATCATTTTTAAGTAACCAGCAAGGACAATTAAGTTGATAGAATAATGTGATAAAACCTCTGATAATTCAGTATCTCTTTTTTCAAATGATTTAGACTTAATTATATATGTAGGGATATTATGCATTTTTGCTCTTTCTAGAGCAAAAGCTGATGAATTATCAGAAACAACTAATTGAATATTAGCAGAAAGTCTGCCATTTTCAATATTATCTATAATGGCTTGTAAAGTAGAGCCATTACCAGATGCAAATACAATTAAATTATACATATGATTGACCTCCGTTTATATTATTGGAAGAAATATATCATAAAACTATAAGCGTGTCAAGGAAGGAATGAAATAAAAGATGTTTGATAAATTAAAAGAGGAATGTGGAATATTTGGAATATATACAAAAAAAGAGAAAGAAGATTTAGTAGGGACTGTGTGTGTAGGATTAACAGCCTTGCAACATAGAGGAGAAGAAAGCTGTGGAATAGCAGTTAATAATGAAAATAAAGATACTTACTTTCATAAAGATGTAGGACTTGTAACAGAGGTATTTACAAAACATGTGCAAGAGAGTTTGCCACAAGGTAAAATGGCAATAGGACATGTACGTTATTCTACAACAGGTATAAGTAGAAAAGAAAATGCACAACCAATGGTTGTAAAACATAAAAAAGGAAACTTAGCAATTGTTCATAATGGAAACTTAACAAATTCTTTAGAATTGAGAAGACAATTAGAAGACCAAGGAGCAATATTTACTACAACAAGTGATACAGAAGTAATTTGCCATATAATCGTACGCGAAAGATTAAAAACTGGTTCAATTGAAGAAGCAGTAAAAAATACTATAAAAATTATAAAAG
>CANQJY010000051.1 GCA_947624365.1 uncultured Clostridia bacterium | reverse complement strand
CAACGTGGAATTTAGCTGGAAAGTCTGGAAAAGGTTTAAGAACAAATGCTTCACCAGAAAAATATACAAATTTAGATTTAAATTTGTCAACGCAAGATATTGAAAAATATATTAGGGATAATCAACCATTTATGGAATATAGAGAAATGACAGAAGAAGAACAATTAATGCAAACACTTTCTAATTTAGATGAAAAAAGTCTAAATAATGGATGGGAAAATTTAATAGAAACAAGAGATAACTATAAATATAGCTTAAATAACTCACAAACAGAATATGATAAAAAAATATATCAATATTTTGTAGATGCATTAAATACATTTATCGCACAAGGTGTTTATGAAACATATTATGATAATAAACAAGTAAAAACACAAGAAGAATATAATAATATGGTACAAAAATTGAAAGAACAAGCGCAATTTACAGAAGAAGAAATAAATAAATATTTTTCATATGAAACTTATGAAAATATTAATACAAATTGGGGCAATATGTGTGAATATGGTATTAAACCAGAAAATTTAAATAGTGATTATGAAAATATTTTAAATCTAATTTATACATATAACATTTGCGAAAAATATAATAATATGGAACAATATGAAGAATATTGGAGACAAATATTTCGATATCAAGCAAATTGTTATGATATTATTTGGAAAGGAATTGACAATTACAATGGAAGTAGATATAAAGAAGAAATAGAAGAAAGAAGAAAATTAGCAGATTTAATGAATGAACGACCTGTAGATTATTCTAAAGTAAAAGAACAAATGAATAAATTGATAATTAATTATCGGAGAAATTTTATATAATGAAATAAGTTATAATGAAGAAAATGAATCATTAACTTTATCTCAAATGGCAGAGAACAATACAGAAGAATTAAATAGAATAAATAATATTTTAGAAAAGGTATTTAATCGTGAAGTAGGATATGAAGATTTATTAGACAATTGGAGATGGGATAAATATCATAATGCAGATGCAACACGAGGACCTTGGTATGTAAAAAATGATAATACAAATTATTTTTTAGGTAAACAAGGGTATTTTAATATTGTTGATTTAGATACAAGTAAAGATAATAGCGATGAAAATGATGATAAAGAAGAAGTGAATTTTTGGTCAATATTAGGTAATTATGATGGAAGAGTATTTGAAAAACAATTTTATGAAAATGCTATAGAAAGTTTTAATATTGGTTTAGATTATACATATAGTATTGCATATGAGGAAGAATTTTATAATATAAAAGAAAGTTATGAAAGAAATGACATTGAAAATATAATAAAAACTTACATTGAAGAAAATAGACAAAAAGATATTAAAACACTTTTTCAAGAAGTAAAAAATATAATCACAAGATATAGAGGAATAGTATATAGTATAAAAAGTAGTGTAGGAGAAGTAAAACATAATTATAATGAAGAAAAAAATATATCAAGAAATATAACTGGACAAGTACAAGACTATATTTATGAACAAAATCAAAAAATAGAAAGACTAAAAGATAGGTATTGGCCAAATTATGAAGAACTAGAAGAATATAAAAAAGCAAAAAGTAAATTAGATTTTTATACTAGCATAAACGAAAAATTATATAGCATACATAGTGAAGAAGATTTTAATGAAGCATTAACAAGCTGGAAAAATCAAACGGTAGAACAATTAGCTGAAAACTTTTTAAAAGATGAAGGAATAGATATAACAAATATAAATTTTTCACAAAAAGATGCAGATGAAATAATTGAACAAGTAAATAAAACAATATTAGAAGCAGAAGAAGAAGCAAATTTTTCAATTAGTAGTCAAGAAGTTGCTAATGTTCAAAACCTATCTAATAAAGCAATAGCTTATGAACAATTTTATATGGGCCTTTGGAATAAATATCCAGATGGAATTATGAAACCTACAACAAATGATTATAACTCAAAAGTAGAAAAAACAAATGAAGGTATATTTGTTGGACCATATACAATTGATTATTATCATGATGTAAACAATCCTGAATTTAGTCATATTACAAAAATTACGGGAACTTATGATAATGGAGATATAGAAGAGTTTTCAACAACTAATATATATACAAAAAATAATAGTGAATATCAAAATATAAATAGATATCCAAACAGTGGAGAAGAATTTTATATTAAATTAGGTAATGGAACAAAAGAGTATAATTCTATATTAATAAATGCCGAAATTTCATATATACAACAATATGAAGGAAGTGTTGAGATATGGAATGGAATCAATTACTATTACAATGAAGAAGTAAATGTAGGAAGTGAAATAACAGATAAAGAAGGTGAAGTTGTAGGATATCATTATGAAATAAAAGCAGTAAAAAGTAATACTTCATATGAAGAGCAAAACTTAGCAAGTGTAATTTCTTCTAATCCAGTCATAAAAACAGCTACAACAACATTAGTTACAAGAAATGAACCTAAACCAAATAGTATAAAATATAAACTAAATTTATATAAAACAGAAGAAGGAATAAATGGAAAAGCATTAAAAGGAGCTGAATTTGAATTTTTATATTATAAATTTGAAGATGGAAAGTGGAAACATATAAGTTTAGAAGAAGGAACAACAGATGTGGGTGGAATACTTGAAACAGAAGCAAAAAAACTTTATCAAAATGAAGATGGTACATATTGCCCAATTAGAATTGAAATAATAGAAAAAGCGCCACCTTCTGGTTATAAAGCAGAAGAATTATATCACTTAATAGAATTTACATTTGACAATGAAGGTAATATAAATGGAATGAAAATGAGAAAAGCAAAAGATGAAGGAGAAATAGATTTTAATAATGAAGATTGGGAAGAAACAAAATTAGAATCTGATGATGAAAAACAAACAAAATCACTTGTATTATTAGATAGTGATAATGATGATAATATTGATATAACAATAGAAAATTTCTATAATACAAAAGAAATTAACATACATTTAACAAATAAAAAAGATCCAATAAAAAGAATAAGAGGTAGCGGTGGTGGACATAGCTATCATAGTGATGATCCAAGCTATAATATAACTCTTAAAAAAATAGATGAATATTATGGAACATCTCTAGATGGAGCTGTATTTGATGTTAGTATTTCTAATGGAACAGAAAGTAAAGAATATAAAGACATTACTACTAAAAATGGTGGAGAAGCAAGAATTGCTGGAATAGAAATTTTTGGAAATATTACTCTAACATTAACAGAAACAAAGGCACCATCAGGATATCAATTAAAAGAGCCAATTGTAAAGAAATTTAAAGCAACTAGACAAGGAAATAAAGTTTTATTAGAATCAATTGAAAATGAAGATTCACCAAACTTAGATAATATTACATCAACGGCAGAAGTTGTTGTAGTAGATAAAAAAGGAACAACAGGATTAAAAATGGATATAGGTGGTTATGCTTTTATAGATACTGCAACAGGAAAACAAAACCAGCAAAATAGCATACTAGATATTAAATTTACTGAAGAATATTATAGTAAATTTAAAATAATACAAGAAGAAATTGATAAATTAGAAGAAGAATTATTAAGTTTATTAAACGAACATGATAATATTGCAGAAAAAACGCAAGCAGAAAAAGATGAATTAGAAATAAATATTGAAGAAAAACAAAAACAAATAGAAGATAAAAAGAAAGAACTTCAAAATTTAATAGAAAATTTAGAGGTTGCTGATAAACTAATATCAGGAATTATAGTAGAATTATATGACCAACAAGGAAATTTAGTTGATACAACAGTAACACAAGGTGGATATTATTGTTTTTATGGTTTAAATATTAATAAAAAATATTTTGTAAGATTTGACTATAATGGACAAAAATATGAATCAATTATATATAATGGAAATTATGAAGAATATAATACATCTGAATGGGAAACAAGCTCTAAAGTTATAGAAGAATTAGATAGGGTAAGTTACAATGAAAAATTTCAAAATATTGGTTCATATCCGGCAAATTATGCAAATGGACAAGTTTATACAGCAGAAGATGGATTAATATGTGATATAAGACAAGATATAGCAACATATATACAAAATAATCCTGGTACTAACTTAGAAAATGCATGTAATAATGTTATATCAAATTATAAAGATATAGATATAACATCAGAAACACAATTTGTATATGATACTATAATCAAATCACAAACTGGTATATATCCAATTTATGATAATGAATTTAAAATAGAATTTGAGCCAGAAGAAAAAGAAGAAGGAAAAAATTATATTTATCCAGGACAATACTATATAAATTTAGGGTTAACTCAAAGACCAACATTTGATATGGAAATAACAAGAAAAGTATTAACAAGTGCAGATGTAGAAGTAAATGGAAAGAAAGAAACATATAGTTATGGAAGCTCAAATTTAACAAAATACCTAGAAACAAGGCTAGCAGATGCACAAGCAGAAATGAACATAACATTAAATTATAGGATAGATATAACAAACCAAAGCAATGTTGCAGGAGCAGTAACAGAGCTAGTAGATTTTGTAGAAGGAAATAATAGATACGAAATAATTCCAGAATCAATAAGACTAGTAAAAGTAAAAGGAAATGAGAAATCAGAAATACAAGGATATGTAGGACAAGTAAATACAAATAGTCAAAATGGGCAAGTACATACAATAGAAGGATATAAAGCAAATTATATACCACTACCAGAAGTTATGTTAGAAACTGATCAAGACATGTTACAAGTATTTGTATCACTTAGAATAACCAAAACAGGAATAGAAGAATTAAAACAATTACAAGAACTACCAGATAGAATCCTAGAAACAAACAATATAGTAGAAATAAATGGATACAAAACAAATGAAGGAATACTAGATAAAGACTCAATACCAGGAAACCTAGCAGAGCAAATAACAAATAATGAAGTAGAAAAAACAAGCTTAGTAGGCTGGGAAGATGATGGAAAATATGCAAGATTTGCTAACATATACCAAGAGCCAAGAACATTGGAAGGAAATGTATGGGAAGATGTAAATAGAACAAACATAAAAGATATAAACAAGAAAGATATAAACAAGCTAGCTACATATATAGAAGAACATGGAATAGAAGGAATGAAAGTAGAGTTAATAGAAATAAAAGATGGAACAGAAAAACTAGCAACAATATATCAAGGAAACAATGAGAAAGAAGGAAATTACAAAGCAGAAACAACAACAACAGCAAATGGAAGTTATAACTTTACAGGATATATTCCAGGAAACTATGTAGTAAAATTCATATACGGAGATAAGACTTACACAATAAAAGGAGATAACAGTAAAACATATAGTGGAGAAGAATATCAATCAGTAAGGGCAAATCCAGATACAGATGAGGTACAATATTGGTATGCAGATTACAGTAAAAATAATAAAGGAGAGATTACATACAACAAAGAACATAATAGTGCAAGATATTCAGATGCATATGACGAAGTGCAATCAAGACAAAAAGAAATAGACTTCTTAAGGACTTATACATATGATGTAGCAAATCTATTAAATGGAGAAGCAAAAGATGGTAATAATGATGGAATAAGAGATTATTCGATAACAGATGGTAGATACATAACACAAGAATATCAAAAGGCAAGTGGAGAAGTAAAAAAAGTAGCAGATGAGTTAACAATAGAGAGCTACACAGCACCATTAGAATTAGAAGTAGAATATACAAAACAAGAAAGCAACGGAACAACATCAAAAACGACAGAAGACGAAAGACAAGAATTAAGAAAATATGAAGTTAAAAACATCGATTTTGGAATAACAAAAAGACCAGAAGACAAAATAAAAATAGAAAAAACAATAAAAGATGTAACAATAACAACACAAAATGGGGAAGTATTAATAGACCATGCAACACCAGAAAACATAGAAAAACAACTAGTAGAATATGCAAAGAAATTAACAGACATAACAGACAAGACAAAAGGAGACCTATACTTTGAAATAGATGATGAAATATTACATGGATCAACACTACAAGTAACATATGACATAAAAGTAACAAATGAAGGAGAAGCAAGTACATTAACATACTTCTATGATAAAGATGGAAAAACACCAATAGCAATAGGATACTATGAAGAAAAATATGACGATATAATCTATAAAGATAAAGAAGTAAACGAAAACAATCAAGAAGTAAAAGGAATAGGATTCCATAACAAAGGAAAATATGAATTAAGAGAATACACAAAAGCAGAAGGAGAAGTATCACCAGTAACAACAAGAATAGCAGATATAATAGACTATGTAGAATCAAACTATACATTTGACACAAAACTAGCAGAAGAGAACAATACATGGAACGTAGTAAAAGTAGAGGAAATAGTAGGAGAAAATGGAAAAGAAAAACTAGTAGGATTTACAGATGCAAAAGAAACATTACAAACATATCAAACAATACTAAGAACGAAAGGTGAAAATAAGATATCAAAAAGTATGTTAATACCAGAAGGAAGTGAATACAAGGACAAAGCGTATAGTTATGAATACACAGATGATGAAGGAACAAAGCATACAGTAAATGGAAGTTATACATCAACAGAACAAACAACAGTAACACTAAGTAAAGTATTAACACCAACAGAGGACTTAGACTTTAAGAACCAAGTAGAGATAGTAAAAATAGAAAATACAGCAGGAAGAATAGACCATACAGCGACACCAGGAAACTACAATCCAGTAAATCCAGAAAAACCAGAAGAACAAGATGCATCAGAGACAAGTATAGTAACAATAACAGACCCAACAGGAGAAAATAACTCAAATGTATGGATGATAATAACAATAGTAGCAAT
>CANQJY010000050.1 GCA_947624365.1 uncultured Clostridia bacterium | reverse complement strand
TTTTCAAATATATTTCATAGAAAGGAAAAAATAGATAGAAATGAACGATAACTTTTATAAGGCATGTAAAGAGTTATATATATGTTTAAAAAATGTAAGTCAAGAATTATATGAACTAATTCCAATCGATTTTTTAAATATGATAATAGAGAATATTGATAATGATTATTATTTCCATTATAATGAAAATAAAAAAATATATGAGCAAGGATTATTAGAGGAAACTAAAAATTTAATAGGGTATATATACTATAATTATTGGGCGAATGAACAAGAAAAAGAAAGTTTTAAAAATACAATAATAAATAATTCAAAATAATATAAAAAGGAATAGGTGAAAAATGGCTAATAATATTAAAAATCAAAATGAAGATAAAGTGTTTAGAAAAGTCGTAATCAACTGGTATCCAGGTCATATGGCAAAAACTAAAAGACAAATAATAGAAGACCTAAAATTAATAGACATTGTAATAGAAATATTAGATGCAAGAATACCAATATCTAGTAGAAATCCAGACATTCAAGAAATCACAAAAAATAAGAAAAAAATAATAGTATTGAACAAATGCGACTTAGCAAATGAAATAGAAAACCAAAAATGGTTATCCTATTTTGAGCAACAGGGAATACCTACTGTTTTAGCAAACGCAAATTCAGGAGAAGGTATCTCAAATATAATGAAAAAAGTAGAAACAATTATGCAAGACCAACAACTAAAAATGGACCAAAAAGGGAGAATTGGCAGAAAAACACGAATTATGATTTTAGGAATTCCAAATGTAGGAAAATCTTCCTTAATTAATCGCATTAGTAAAAAAGCATCAGCAAATGTAGGTAATAAACCAGGAGTAACAAAACAAAAACAATGGATTCATATAAACGAAAAAGTAGAACTGTTGGATACGCCAGGAGTCCTATGGCCTAAATTTGAAAGCCAAGAAGTTGCTTTACATTTATCATTCACAGGGACAATAAAAGAAGATATTTTAGATAGAGTAGAAGTAGCATATGAGTTAACAAAATTTTTACTTACAAATTACTGTGATAATTTATGCAATCGTTATAAACTAGATAAAAATTATGTAGAAAGAATACTTGCAAAAGAAGATCAGCCAGAAAATCAAAATGTTTATGAAATCATGCTAGAAATCGGAAGAAAAAGAGGCTGTATTATAAGCGGTGGGAACATTGATGAAGAAAAAGTAGCAAGAATAATATTAGATGAGTTCAAAAACGGGGTTTTGGGACTTATTACAATAGAAAAGAGGTAATAGTTTGGAAGATTTTATTGATATAACGCGTAACGAGGAAGAAATAAAATTGCTATCTCCATTAACATGGGCATATGTAGGAGACTGTGTATATGAATTATATATTAGAACTAATTTAGTAAATACCACTAATTTAAAACCACATAAATTACATATCCAAGCAATTCAATATGTGAAAGCAAAAAGCCAAGCACAATTATTAAAACAAATACAAAACAAGCTGACAGAAGAAGAAAAGGACATAATAAGACGTGCTAGAAACACACAAAATCATCATTTGCCCAAAAATACTAATGTACAAGAATATATGTATGCTACAGCTTTTGAGGGATTAATTGGTTATCTATATTTGACAAAGAAATTTAAAAGAATTAAAGAAATTTTAAAAATAGAAGAAAGGGATGAATAGAGATGCAAATAGAAGAATTTTTAGAACAATATAAGAAAAGGGAAGAGAATAAATACATTTTAGTTCATTTAACAAATTATATGCCACAAAACGAAACAATATATTCTCAAAAGGGAGCAAATGCAGAACATACTTTACAAACAGATTTAGGAGAGATAAAATTTAAGGAACATCGCGATACAGTACATTTTACTGTAAATCGGGTGTGTTAGTAATCATGATAATGGAGATTGGACGGATAGAAAGTATGCAATTTTAATACCTGTATTAGATATGATAAAAGAAAATGGAGATAGAATAGGCTCAGTAAATGAAGTCGATTTTTACATTAGAGGAAATGTAAAAATACCTGATAGTGCCATAATTATTGCACCAAAAGCAGAAGAAAAAAGAACAGAAGAAAAAAATCCAAGTATAAATGTGATATCACATAATAGTAAGGATGTTAGAGAATATATAGAACAAACTAAACTGATTAGTAAACTAGGATATTTGCGACATATTATAGGAGAACATGGTTTCACTGAATCTTCCTTGAAAGAAAGTAAAAATTATAAAACATATATGGAAGAATTGGGATACACAAACACGCAACCTCATTATTATTCAATTGATAAGATAAAAGAAGTATCAGAAACTTTTGTAGAGTTAATGAAAAGCTTACGAAAGAGAATAGAAGAAGAAAACTTAGATAATGAAACTCAGAGAGAAAAATACGCAAAGTTATTGGATAAAATAACGAGCTCTTGCGGTTTAACTATTGAAAAGACTTCTGGATTAGCAATGATATTAGAGTGTAATGAACAAATAGGTACAAATAATTTAAGAGAATTTGGATTAGAAAGATTTATGATACAAAGAATTTTAAATTATAATATTAGTAATGAAAAACTAGCTGAAACAGTAATAGAAAATATATACATAAATAAATTTTTTAAACAACATTGTGATTCTTTAACAATAAGAGGAGAAACAATAGTAGAAGAGAATATAGAAAAGGCAATTGCTATTAATAATTTAATGAAGCAAGAAGACTTTGAATATGAAAGAGAAGGAAATCAATGTTTACAAATTTTAATGAAACATATTTATACAAATTTAGATGATTATAAAAAATATTTCCAAAAAGAGGGAAAGGATTGGAATCAAAAACAAATACAATTAGATGAAATGCTAGAACCATTAGGGTTAGACTGTGAATATATTGAGGAAAAACAAGAAGTTTATTATGGCTATGCATTAAGAGATATAATGGAAAGAATAGATGATAATAATAATATTAAATATATTATGCAAATGAAAAAATTAAAAAATATGCTGGCAACTAAAGTCGAAATGGATACAATAGGAAAGCAAGATAGTAAATGGGAACAAGACTATGAAAAATTATTACAAAAGTTAGCAGAAGAAATAGATGTAGAATATTTGAATCACATAAGTGCTGAAGGATTAATAAAAAAATTTAATTCTTACGCTCCAATGGAAATAAATTATGAATTTTTTGGTGCACAATTACAAAATAGACAAACAAATGAATTGGCTACTACAGAAGAAAGGTTTCAAGGATTAAAAGCTAAAGTAGATGAATTAGTAGAAATAGAAAAAACAAAATTTAATGAAGTAGAAATAGAAGAGTTAAGACAATATTATCGGACAAGTAGAAGAAACAGAAGATTTATATAAAACTAACGAAGCAGGAAAAAATACAGCATATACTGATCAAGAAGTAAAAATGGAAGTTGATAATAAAATTAGACAAGGAATTGAAACAGAGAAAGAGCAAGAAGAAACAGAAATAGAAAAACAATAAAAATGCAAAGGAGTAGTGTTTATGGTTTCAAAACAATATGCTTGTGCCTATAAAGAAGTAATAGAGTTATTGAAATATTTTCCAATACAGGATGTAAAAAAAATACCACCTAATGTATTAGAATATATTTTAAAAAACAAAGAAGAAGATTATGAATACAGAGTAGAGGCGAATAAACCATTTGAAGAACAAAAAAAATCTATAATTACAGAAGCAATCTTTGCTAATTTTTTTAGAGATTATTGGGCAACTGAATATCAAAGAGAAAGAATATTACAGAAAGAAAAAGTGGATAAGTTAAAAATAGAAGAACAAAAAAGAAATAAATATAATCCAGATGAGATATTTAAAAACAAACCAGTGCAAAATTTGGAATCATCCAATAATACAGATTTAATAGTATATAAAGAAAAAAATATACTAAAAAGAATAATAGAAAAAATTTTAAAAGTATTTAATAAATAAAACATAGAATAAAAAATGTATTTTCATAAAAGAGAAAATACATTTTAGTGTTGACTAAAAGGGAAAAACATGATATAAATACTAAGTATATAAAAGGCCCCTTGGTCAAGCGGTTAAGACGCCACCCTCTCAAGGTGGAATCATGGGTTCGATTCCCGTAGGGGTCACCATAAAACAAGGTTTTCATAAGAAATTTTGCAGAAAAATAAATTTCTTTTTAAAGTCTTGTTTTTTTAATAAGAAAATAGCATAAAGTAAATATAGAGGAGGTTTGCAAATGGAAGAGAAACACTGGTTTCAAAAAGAAACCCAAGAGGTGGAAAGCCAATTAGAAACTAACTTAGAAACAGGACTAACAGAAAAACAAATACAACAAAAAAGAGAAAAATATGGTTACAATGAATTACAAGCTACAAAGAAAAAAACACTATTACAAAGATTTATAGATCAATTCAAAGACTTCTCTATAATTGTATTAATAATAGCAGCTATAATATCAGGGATTGTAGGCATTTCAGAAGGAGAAGGAATGACAGATACAATAATAATATTAATAGTTGTAATTGTAAATGCAATTATAGGAGTAGCACAAGAGGCAAAAGCAGAAAAATCTTTAGAAGCATTACAAAAATTAAGTGACCATGTTGCAAAAGTAGTAAGAGATGGACAAATGCAAGTGATAGCATCAAAAGAATTAGTACCAGGAGATGTAGTTGTATTAGACACAGGTGACTATATCCCAGCAGATTTAAGAATAGTAGAAGCAATAAATTTAAAATCACAAGAAAGCTCATTAACAGGAGAATCTGTACCAGTAGAAAAAACTGAAAAAGCAATACAAGATCCAGATACAGGAATAGGGGATAGAATCAATATGCTATTTTCATCTAGCTTTGTTACTTATGGTAGAGGAAAAGGAATTGTAGTTGAAACAGGAATGAACACTGAAGTTGGAAAAATAGCAGGTATGATAAACCAAACAGAAAAGCAAGAAACCCCATTGCAACAAAAATTAAATGCATTAGGAAAAACATTAGGAATAGTTGCTTTATCTATTTGTGTAGTTATATTTGTTATAGGACTAATTCAAGGTAAAGAAGCAATACATATGTTTATGACAGCAGTATCACTTGCAGTTGCAGCAATACCAGAAGGATTAGTTGCAGTATCAACAATTGTATTAGCAATAGGCGTACAGAAAATGGTAAAAAAACATGCAATTGTAAAAAGACTACCAGCAGTTGAAACATTAGGAAGTAGTACTGTAATTTGTTCTGATAAAACAGGAACATTAACACAAAATAAAATGACAGTACAAAAATTATTCTTTAATGACAAAATGCAAGATTTAGAAGCAGTTCAAAACAGAGTAGAAGGATTAGAAAAAGTAAATCGTTTAGAGTTAAAAGACAAAGAACTAACAGAATTAGTATATGCAAATATACTATGCAATGATACAAAAGTAGATGTAGAAGGAAATTTAACAGGAGACCCAACGGAAACAGCTTTAGTAGATATGGCATTCCAATTAAATTTTGACCCAAGCATTTTAGAGAGAACTCCACGTATTCAGGAAATCCCATTTGACTCTGATAGAAAATTAATGACAACTGTAAATAAAATCAATGATGAATACATTGTATATACAAAAGGTGGAATAGATGAACTACTAGCAAATTGTGTTAGTTATCAAATTAATGGAGAAATAAAAAATGATTTAGAAACATACAAAAAGGCAATTCATGAACAAAATGAGAATATGGCAAAGGAAGCTTTACGTGTATTAGGCTGTGCTTATAAAATATTAGACCATGAACCAAGTAATGAAGAAATGGAAAATATGGAACGTGAACTAATTTTTATCGGAATGGTTGGCATGATAGATCCACCAAGAGAAGAAGCAAAAATAGCAGTACAAAAATGTAAAACAGCCGGAATAAAAACAGTAATGATAACAGGAGATCATAAAATCACAGCAACAGCTATTGCAAAAAAATTAGGCATTTTAGAAAATGAAGATGAAGCAATTACAGGTACAGAACTAGAAAAAATGTCAGACGAAGATTTAGAGAAAAATATTAGAAAATATTCAGTATATGCAAGAGTATCACCAGAACATAAAGTAAGAATTGTAAGAGCATGGCAAAAAAATGGAGAAATAGTTGCTATGACAGGTGATGGAGTAAATGATAGCCCTGCATTAAAAACATCTGATATAGGTTGCGCAATGGGAATTGTAGGAACAGATGTAGCAAAAGAAGCAGCAGATGTTATTTTAACAGATGATAATTTTGCAACAATTGTATCAGCAGTAGAAGAAGGTAGACGTATATATGATAATATTTTAAAAGTAATTCAATTTTTACTATCAAGTAATGTTGGAGAGATTGTTGTACTATTTTTTGCAACATTATTAACCCCACTATTTGCAAAACTGTTTGGAATTGCAGATATTAACCATTTAGAAATTTTATTGCCAATTCATATTTTGTGGATAAATTTAGTTACAGATTCATTACCAGCATTAGCATTAGCATTTGATCCAGCAAATAGTGATATTATGAATAGAAAACCAATAAAGCCAAAAAAAGGTGTTTTTACAAAAGGAATGACATGGCGTATTATTTACCAAGGAATAATGATAGGCGCTCTAACACTTATAGCATTTATGATAGGTTTATCTACAACAACAGAACCAATAGGAAATTTGACATTAGACCAATCAAAAATAGAAGTAGGTCAAACAATGGCATTTTTAACATTAGCATTATCAGAATTAGCGCATGTATTCAATATTCGTGATAATAAAATGTCAATTTTAAAAACAAAATTATTTAACAATATGAAATTAATTGGGGCTGTAATAATATCTGCATTTTTAATGCTTATAATTGTCTTTGTACCAGTATTTAGAGAAATATTTAGTATACCAATACTTCCAACTCAAAACATAATAGAGTTAATATTACTTATTATTGCACCAATTATTATTGTTGAAATATTTAAATTGTTCAAAATTAATACAACAAAAGATGAATAGATAAAATTTTATAGAATTGTTGACAAATAAAATATTTTAATAGATAATAGAAGTAGCAAAAACACAAAGGAGGAATAAAGTAAATGTACGTATTTAATAGGATTACGGTAAATCCACAATTACCAAAGAGGATTGAAAAATTGTCAACAATTGCCAATAATTTATGGTGGTCATGGAACACAGAATTTTTAAGATTATTTCGCAAAATTGATCAAGACTTATGGGAAAGATGTGGAAAAAATC
>CANQJY010000049.1 GCA_947624365.1 uncultured Clostridia bacterium | reverse complement strand
AAATTTGCCATTTCCTGGTACGTTTTTAATAAAATTAGACATGTCTAAAGAAGATGTAATATTACATCTTCCTTTTCCTGTAATTAAAAGTTTTCTTCCTAATGAAGGCATTTTTTCAATTAAAGTTACTTTATCTCCATTTTCAGCTGATGTGATAGCTGCCATCATTCCTGCGGGCCCACCGCCAATAACAATTACTCTCATATTTTTATTCCATTTCCTCTATTGCTTTTAAAATTCCATATTTTCCATATTCATAAGTTAAACCACCTTGCATATATGCGATATATGGTTCTCTTATTGGTCCGTCACAACTCAACTCTATTGTAGATCCTTCTGTAAATGTACCTGCTGCCATTATTACTTTATCATCATATCCACCCATATCTGCTGGCTCTGGTATAACTTGGCTATCTATTGGTGATCCTTTTTGTATTCCTTGACAAAATTTTATTAATTTTTCCTTGCTTCCTAAATGAATTGTTTGTACAATATCTGCTCTTGGTTCATTATATTTTGGCTCAACTTTATATCCCAATTCCTCTAATATTTTACTTGCAAAAATAGCCGTTTTTATACTATTTGAAACTACTTGTGGTGCAAAAAATAATCCCTTTAAAAAATTTGTATTTTGGCCTAATGATGGACCTATTTCCTTTCCTATTCCTGGTGCCGTTAATCTTTCTGCACATAATTCAACTAAATCTTTTTTACCTACAATATATGCTCCACTTGTGGCAATTCCTGCTCCTAAATTTTTCATTAATGATCCTACACAAATGTCTGCGCCAACTTCTATTGGCTCTTTATCTTCTACAAATTCTCCATAACAGTTATCAACCATAATAATAACTTGTGTATCTACTTCTCTTATTTTTTTTATTACTGTTTCTATTTGTGAAATAGTTAAACTTTTTCTTGTTGAATATCCTCTGGATTTTTGTATTTCAACTAATTTGACATCATTTTGTTTTAATCTGTTTTGTATAGCTGATATATCAAATTCATTTTCTAATAATTCTATTTGTTCATATTGTATTCCATAAGCTTTTAATGAACTTGGGCTTGGTTTTTCGCCTAATCCTATTACTGTTTGTAATGTGTCATATGGTTCTCCTGTAATGCTTAGCATTTTTTCATTTGGTCTTAATAGAGCAGATAAACATATTGCTAAAGCATGTGTTCCTGATATGAATTGGCTCCTTACTAATGCATCTTCTGCTTGGAATACTTGTGCATATATTTCTTCTATTTTATTTCTTCCTGATTCATCTATTCCATACCCTGTTGAAGATTGTAAGTGCATTTCTTGTAAATTGCAGTTTTGAAATGCTTTAATTACTTTATTACTATTTATTTCACAGATTTTTTCTGTTTGCTTGAATTGTGTCTGAATTTCTTTTTCTACTTTTTCTACTAATTTTTGTAATTGTTCTTTATCCATATTGACCTCCCTATTTGTAATATATAAATTTTACTACATTTTTTAGGTTTTTACAAGGTATTATCTTGTTTTTTTACTTGAATCATAGTATAATAGAATTATGCTTTATTGCATATATAAAAATAAGGAGGGATATTCCAATGACACTTAAGTTAAAATTAGTAGCGCCATTTCCTGAATTAAAATTTATTTTTTCGATTTTCAATCGGATGATAATTCAGGGATGTCATGTCAAAGTAACTATTAAAAAGTCTCCTCTCAAAAACAATTTTCTTTGCATTGAGATAGGTAGACGTAAAAAAATCGCTGATATAAAACTCTTTAGAGAAGTTTATGTAAGTGATGCACAAATTGAAACAATAAAATCTTTATCACCTGATAGCATTTTTGTATTTCAAACAGATGCGGAAGGCTTATATGCAGAAATTTCCACATTAAGTTGCTATAATGAATTTCCTAGATTAAAATTACCTGGAATTACAGAAATTATAGTTCCAAGTTTAGATGGGTTAACAAATGCTAATAACACATTAAGTTATAACTTTGTTTTGAAAAACTCATTTGAATTAGAAAATTCAATAAAGGTGTTAAACTTATTTTTATTGAAAAAATGTTACATTTATATGTCAGTAAATGATGAGAAATCTCTAACAATCTCTGTTACAGACAATCATGAGTATACTCGGCCATTTTTAAGTATTCGTATGGACCTTTGGATTCCTAATAAAAATTCCAAAGCATTTAAGTCTTGGAAAAGGAATCAAAATGGTAAACAAGCTTCCCTTTTTAACTCTTTGTTGGCTACAAAGAAAGGTATTGTAGGTAAATTCTACTTATCTTCTTTAAGTAAACCCTCCTTAGAATTTAGAGCTGTGCTTTAAATTCTTTAATAAAAAAGCTGGTGCCTGTTCTTCAGGTTCCAGCTTTTTCTTTATTATTAGTTTTGAGTGTATGGTAAAATTGCAATATGTCTTGCTCTTTTTATTGCTGTTGTGATATCCCTTTGATGTTTACTACATGCTCCAGTTGTTCTTCTTGGTAAGATTTTTCCCTTATCATTTATGAACTTTCTTAATTGTTCTGGATTTTTGTAATCTAATTCAAAGTTTTTATCACTACATAATACGCAAACTTTTTTTCTTTGTTTTCTAAATCTTGGATTATAATCCTCATCATAATTTTTGTTGTTATTTCTTTTATTTTGTTTTTTGTCTGCCATTTCTTTTCCCCCTCTCGGCTTTAGAATGGTAAATCATCTGTTGAAGATGTCACTTCAAAATCTGATCCCATATTCCCTGGTGTTGTTGTTCCAAATGCATTTTCAAATGTTGCATTTCCAACTTCTCCATCTCTTTTGCTGTCTGCAAAATATACTTCTTCTGCAACTACTTCTGTTACATAATGTTTTACACCTTGGTCATCATCCCAATTTCTTGTTTGAAGTCTTCCAATAACACCTACTTGTTGACCTTTTTTAAAGTATTTACTACAAAATTCACCTGTTTTGCTCCAAGCAACAATATTGATAAAATCTGCTTGTCTTTCTTCACCTTGTCTTGCAAATCTTCTATTAACTGCAAGACTAAAAGATGCTACTAATGTGTTATTTGTTTGTGTGTATCTAACTTCTGGGTCTCTTGTTAATCTTCCCATTAAAATTACTTTGTTCATACTTTATCACCTTTCTTTACTTTGAATAAAGGTCCCTTTTCTTTATTTCATTTTAATTTTTTTGACTATGTACTAGTCTAGTTTGACAACGATAAATTTTAATACGTCATCTGTAATTCTGTAGACTCTTTCAAGTTCAGCAATACTTTCTGGTTTTGCTTCAAAATGGATATTTAGATAAATACCTTCTGTGTTTTTCTTGATTGTATAGGCTAATTTTCTTTTACCCATTTCTTCAATAGATTCTACTTTTCCATTTTTGTTAATTAACCCTGTAAATTTATCCTGAATTGCTTTTACAGCTTCCTCATCTAAATTTGGGTTAATAATGATAACACTTTCGTATTTGTTCATTATTTTCACCTCCCTTTGGATAATAACCCACTTTGTTTCCAAGTGAGTAGAGATTTGTACTTTGCTATTTTACCATGTTTTTTTTATTTTTGCAAGACTTTTATTGAAAAATTTTCCAAAAATCATTGACAAATCCGCCATTTTGTAATAAAATAGTTAAGCATTAATTAGATTGAAACTTAAATCCTAGGTTTCTCCCCGGTAACTTAAGATTTAGTTCATATAAAATATAAAAATAGGAGGGTGTTATCACCATGAATAATACAACATATAGTGCAAAAAAAAGCGAAGTAGAAAGTAAATGGTACATTATTGACGCAACTGATAAACCTTTAGGTAGAGTTGCAACAGAAGCTGCAAAATTATTAAGAGGAAAACATAAGCCAACATTTACACCAAATATTGATACTGGTGATCATGTTATTATTATCAATTGTAAAGATGTAAAATTAACAGGTAATAAATTAGACCAAAAATTATATAGACATCATTCAGGTTATATTGGTGGAATGAAAGAAGTTCCAGCAAGAGTTATGCTTGAAAAATCACCTGAAAAAGCTATGATGATAGCAGTTAAAGGTATGCTACCACACAATTCTTTAGGAAGAGCTCAATTAAAAAAATTAAGAGTATATGCAGGTAGTGAACATGAAAATCAAGCACAAAAACCAGAAGTATGGGAGGTTAAATAGAAATGGCAAAATCAGAAAAAATAGTATATTATGGTACAGGTAGAAGAAAATCATCTGTTGCAAGAGTAAGATTAGTAGAAGGTTCTGGAAAAATCACAATCAATGGAGTAGATATTGACGAATTTTTCGGTTTAGAAACTTTAAAAGTAATTGTTACAAACACAACAAGTAAATATGATGTAATTTGTACAGTAAAAGGTGGCGGATATACAGGTCAAGCAGGTAGCATTCGTCATGGTATTGCAAGAGCTTTGAATGAAGCAAATGCTGAATATAGACCTGCTCTAAAACAAAATGGTTTCTTAACAAGAGATCCTCGTATGAAAGAAAGAAAGAAATATGGTCTTAAAAAAGCTCGTAAAGCTCCTCAATTTAGTAAGAGATAAAAATTTAAAACCTCAAATATTGAATTTGAGGTTTTTTATTTATTGTATAACGTTTAATGTATCACTACTCCCCTCCATTCCTTCTAAATTATAATAAGTTTCTGGTACATTTCCAATAATTACATTTTCCATTAATACTACTTGATTTGTAACCATTTGAGTTATTGTTTCAAATGGTGTTAGGATTGATATTTCACATTCTACTTGCAAATACACACGATGTAATGTTTGATTAATTCCTTGTGCTATAAATTCACTTTTTAATTCTGTTTTTATACTACCTGTTGAAAAAATTTGTATATGAATTCCCGGTCCTCTTCCTGCTAAAAAACGTATACCCGTAAAGCTTCCGTAGAGGAATTTCAACATTGTCCCTCCCAATTTTATTAATCTCTTCTTGAATTCTAACTGGCACATTTGAAATTATTTCATTCATAGGAATTACATTAGATTGTACCATTCTAATATTTCCATCATTATCTCTTTCTATATAAAAAAGATCATTATATGAGTATTGCTTTACTACTTCTATTGCTTGCTCATTAGATACAATTGTTGCAATAGATTTTGCTTTTTCTTCACACAATGAACGAAAAATAGGTTCAATTGCATGTAATATAAACAATGCTGTCATAAATGCAATTGTTAAAATTAATATCATTTTTATAAGTGGACTTCCATTTGGAAGTCCACGTCTTTTCACTCTTGATACATTTGGCATTTTAGGTATTCTAAAACGAATTCTTGAATAAATTTTATGCATAAGTATTCACTTGCATCCTTACATACTTTGGAATATATAATTTTTGTCCTATTTGTATTTGGTCTGGATTTTCTAAGCCATTGGTTCTTACAATATCATCTATTGTACTGCCAAACTCTTTTGCAATATTCCATAAGGTATCTCCTTTTTTTACAATATATATTACAATACTATAATCTTGTTCTTGTCTTTCTTGATCTTCTTCAACAGTATTGATTAGATTTGCATTTACATTACGATACATATCTGTTTGAACATTCATATTTAGGTTACATGACACATTTCCTCCATCTTGGATAATAAAATCTTGTGATATAATTTCAAAATCATTTTGTGTATTGAGTGTTTCTCCTCTTTCTAAGTTGTCAATTATATATTCAAATGGTACTGTTGCTTCTTGTATAGATACTTGCATATTATTTCCTAGGAATAGAAATCTCATTTGTAATTCCATTTCATATAATATTTTTGAATTAATTTTTGTTTCTTTTTGTAGTATAATATGACAATCTACATCAATTAATTTTTTCCCTTCAATTTCTTTTAAATTCACCGTTTCTTGTAATATTTTTGATTGCTTTATACATTTCTTATCACTCATAGTGGATATCGGTGTTCTATCAATTTTAAAAATCATATCTGGTCTATATAAATCTTGTATTAAATTGATATTTTTTTCTTCATATACATTACAAGTTACTTCATATTCCATTTCTACATAAATAGAATGTTCTTCTTGTGCATTTGGTTTTACTATTACATTTCTTAATTCATAACAAATATCATATGTATTATCTTCTGATACATCTGGGATATCTATAAATCCTACAACTGGTATTTTAGGATTAACCATTCCTATTCTATTATCTTCTGTTAAATATACTATTTTTATTTCCGCTTCTGCTTTTGTTAGTACTTTGTTATAACTAATTTTAACATCTTTTTCTATCATATCTGTTGAAACTTTCAATATCTCCGCTAATTGGTCAATACTATCTATTTGTACTGTATCTTTTGCATAAATTTTTGTACTTCCTGTACCAAGTAAAGAATTCATTAAAAAATTATCTTTTAAAATTTGTATATCTTCTTGCTCAACAATGTCGTTTACTACCTCTACTTCCTCTTTTGCAAATACTTTTATACATATTTCTAATGCTACTTTAATACCTATTTTTCTACCATTAATAACCTTTGCTTCAATACTTTTTACATTTGTTTTTAAACAAACCTGCATATCAGGTGTAATTCCTTCTACATCAATTGTTTGTGAAAAGTCTAAAGTTGTATTAACACCTCTTATGCCTTCTTCCATTCCTTCTGGCATATACATGATATACGTATTTACTCCACCATCTATTTTTAATTTGTTCTCTTGCAATTCACGTTTATAAACACATGCTACACCACTTGTACAAATTGTATTCAAAATATCTGGTTTAGAATCTGGAACAATCATGTCTCCTTCTACAAAAATGATTTCTGTTTTTTCTGATACTAATTTATGGATACACAAATTTTCTTTTGCTATATTCACCATATTTAACCTCCTTATTCTTTTTCTTTATACATGTATATGTCCACTTTGTTGATTTATTCATTAAAATGTGAATTTAAAAATAATTGACTTAAAAAATTATTTATTGTAAAATTATAGAAAGAAAGGAATGAAGTTTTTATGGAAAAAAAACTTATAATATTTGATGTGGATGGGACTGTATGGGATAGTGAAAGAGATGTGTTTGCATCATTTAATCACACATTAAAAACAATGGCAGGTTTTCAAATAACAAAAGATCAATTTAAAACATTAGCTGGAATGCCTTTAGGACTTATGTTCGAAAAAATGCTACCAGATGACAAAAAACATTTATCAGGAGAATATGAAAAAGCATACAAAAAATATTATATAGATGAAGAACATTTTTCTGATGAAACAGTACTTTTTAAAGGAGTAAAAGAAACTTTAGATAAATTTAAAGAAGCTGGTTTTCATATGGCTATAGCTTCAAGTAAACCAAAAAGGATTTTAGATAAAATGGTATCAGCCTTTAACTTAAGTGGATTTGATTATGTTTTAGGCACAGAAGAAAGTAATTTTAAACATAAACCAGATCCTGAAATAATAAACTATATAATGGACAAATTAAACATATCAAAAGAAGATAGCGTAATTGTTGGAGACAGTAAAAGTGATATACTTACAGGGAAAAATGCTGGTATAGATACAATTGCAGTTACATATGGATATGATAAAGCAGAAAATTTAATAAATGCCAATCCAACTTTTATTATAGATGACTTTTCAAAATTAAAAGATATTATAAAAATAAAAAAATAATATATCTTCATTTTATTTCCAGAGAGATTTGTATAGATACAAGTCTCCCTCTTTTTTTGTTCATTAACCTATAAAGAAAATAAATCTTTCATTAC
>CANQJY010000048.1 GCA_947624365.1 uncultured Clostridia bacterium | reverse complement strand
TCTACTTTGATTTTAAATAATTCCTTAAAATCAGAGTCCATTGCTAATAATGTTTGATAAATTTGACCATTTCCAATTAAAATAACTTTTAAATCTAAAGGAATAGGCTCAGGTTGTAAAGAAACCATTACCATAGAAGAACGTTGCTCTGGTAATCCTTCAATTCCTAATTCTTTTACACGTAATGCTTTTTTTAAAGCTTCATAGCAAGCAGGTGAAGATAATAAATCTTTTGCTTGGAATATTATATACCCTCCATTTGCTTGATGTAATAAGCCAGGTTTTAACATTGTAAAATCAGTTTTTAATGCACCATAATAATTTTCATATTCTAATGCACCAAAAATATTGTGATATGAGTAATTAGAATCCATAATAACTGGGCTACCTTCTAAATTAGAATTATCAATAAATAAATTAACACGATAATTTAAAGAAGGATCTGGTTTTCTTTGTGCTGGATTAATAGGTTGAGCAGAATTTTGAGATATTTTATCTTCTTCTAAGAAATAAGAAACATTTTTTAGAACATCTTGTTTAACATCATTTAAAAAATTATTTATTTTTTTATTTCGTTTATATTTTGATTTTAAGAAATTAATATGTGCACTAACAGTCAAAAGAGCAATATTAGATTGCCATTCTGAAATTTTTTTGTCAGATTGGCGCTCAATTTCTTTAATTTGGCTTATCACATTCATAATTTGTTCTTGTACAATTGAAGATTTCTCTTCATATTCTTGTTTAACATTTTCATCTAATTTATCAAATTCTTCTTCTTCAATTGCTTTGCCATCAACAACAGGCATCATATAAATACCATTTTGAGAAGCTTTTACTTGAAAATTATATTTTGATGCATCATTATTTAATTTTTCCAAAAGAGCAGAACGTTTTTCTTCAAATTCTTGCTTAATCAAAGTTTTTTCTTTTTCAAAATCATCAGCATTAAAAGTCTTTTTTATATCTTTTTTAATTTCTTTAATAAAACCATCCATATTATCTCTAAATTCTTTTCCTTGACCTGCTGGTAGAGAAACAGAAATAGGATTGTTTGGATTGTTAAAATTATAAATATAACACCAGTCATTTGGAACTTTTTGTTTACTAGATAATTTGTCTAAATAATTTTTTGTATACATTGTTTTTCCAACACCAGTAGGGCCTTCTAGATACAAATTATATCCTTTTACATCAACTTGAAGACCAAATTCTAAGGCTTTAATTCCACGTTCTTGACCAATTCCTGTATTGATATTTTCTAATTCTTCTGTTGTTTCAAAATTAAAAAGACTTTCATCACAAGACATTTTCAAGTCTTTGTAAGATAATTCATTTTTGTTCTTCATTTGTTTTCCCTCACTTTTTTTCTTTATTGTTTCCCATTTTGTAATTTTTATATTCTTATTGTATATGATTTGTCAAAAAAAGTAAATAAAATTAAAAATTTTTTTTAAAAAGTATAATATTTATCTAGACATTCTTTCACCGTTATTTCCACACATTTTTTCATATTCTTTACATTTAATCTTGTAATCCATTTGCATACATAAATAACGATAATAACTATATGCTTGTTCATATTGTGCAATTGGATTAAACATAGGATCTTTATACATTTCATTAAAATCTGGATAATCTGTTTCCATTTTATCAACTCCTTTGCTTACAAACTATGATAATATATTAAAGAATATAACCTATAAATTAAAATTCAAAAAAGGAAAACAATAGATGGCAATAAAAGTATAAAAGGCAGAGATTATACCATGTAATAATTTTCCATAAAAATAAGGTTTAATAGATAAATCACTTCTAGAAATAATACTCCAAACTTGCAATAGTATAGAAATTCCACCAAAGCCTAATAAAAATGCAGTAAAAATAATTGGCAAAGATATATTTTTAATATGTAGAGCACTTAAAGATGAAATACCATTAGTAATTTCTAGAATTCCAAGAAGATAGATATTATTAACAATACCACTTGCTTTTAAAATCGAAATAATGCTAGAAAAGATAACAACAAATCCACCAATTATTAAAAGAGTTTGAATACTACTTGTAATACTTTCACTTAATATTTCTCCTAAATTAGAAAATGTGACCATACTCTTAGGTGTGATATATGATGTAGGTTCTGAACTCCTATAATTTTCTTTTTTCCAAAAACGAAAGATATAACCAACTGTTAAACTTGCTAGTACATGTGTTATAAGTAGTAAAACACCAATTGTTGTATTTCCAAACATACTAATGCCAACAGTTCCAACAATAAAACTTAGTAATCTTTCACATTCTGCTTTTGAACAAACATTATTTTTTCTAAATTCACAAGCAATTTTAGCACCCATAGGATATCCACTAATCAATCCCATTATAAATCCAAAAGCACCTCTGCCATTAATATTAAAAAGAGGTTTCATGAAACGCTCACATATGCGTCCAAAAAAATTAACAATATTAGTATGCATTAATAATTCTGTTGCAACAAAAAAAGGAAATAAGGAAGGCACAACAGATGTAGCCCAAAGAGTCAAGCCATTTTTTACAGAGATAAGATTATTTTTAGAAAATAGTAATAAACTTATTGCAAATAATAAAAATAAGATAGCAAAAAAATTTCTTTTCAGCTTAATTACTAAAAAATGCATATTAATCACCTACACAATTTATATGCAAATTAATGTATAAATTATACAAGTTTAGTTCATAAATATATTGAAGGTGATTTTATGGATAGAAAACAACAAACTTTTGATAATGGAGAAGGGGAAGATGTAACAGCATATGGGGAATTTATATCTAGTTATTTTGCATGGATACCTCCATCAAAGCAAAAAGAGAGGGCAGAAGAATTAGATAAAACAACAAAAAAGAACGAAAAAGGAAGAAAATAAACAAAATAACAAGAAAAATGAGAAAAAACACATAAAAATGACAAATAATAGATTTTGAAAAACATATAAAAGAGAGTATAATTATTTTGTAAGGTCAAAGAAAGTCAAAGTCAAATTAATAAAAAATAAAGAGGTGATAATATGCGAATGTCAGATATAATTGAACAATTTATTAAAGATATGATTGATCAAAGTGAATGTGATGAAATTGAATTTCAAAGAAATGAACTTGCACATAAATTTAATTGTGTGCCATCACAAATCAATTATGTGATATCAACACGATTTAAGCCAACACAAGGTTATTATGTAGAAAGTAGGCGTGGCGGTGGAGGTAGCATTATTATAAAAAAGAGATTATTGAATGAAGATGATCTATTTTTTGGATTTACAGAAGAAATAGGTGATAGTATATCACAAATGGATGCAGAAATCATGATATCTAATTTGCTATCATATAGTTTATTAGATGAAGAACAGGCAAGACTACTAAGGGTAGCAACAAGTGATAATGTTTTAAAATTAGAAAGCTCTATTAAAGATCAAGTAAGAGCAAGAATTTTCAAAAATATGTTAATAAATATGGATTGGAGGGGTTAATATGTTATGTGAAAATTGTAAACAAAGAGAGGCAAATGTTCGTTATTCTGAAAATATAAATGGGGTTAGAAAAGAAATGCATTTATGTGAAGAATGTAGTAGAGAATTAGGAATTACAGAACAAATGAATTTTGATATGGGATTAGATTTTCCAAGTTTATTTGGAGGAATTTTTGAAGATTTCCCAATGTTATTAAATGAAGTAAAAGATATAACATGTAAAAGTTGTGGATTAAGTTTTGATGACATTGTTAATAATGGAAGATTAGGTTGTCCAGACTGTTATGAAACATTTGAAAGTAGATTAGATCCTATATTAAAAAGAATGCAAGGATCTAATAGGCATATAGGAAGATTAGGTGAAATCCCTGAAAAAAAGATTAATATCAAAAAGACTTCAACTAAAAAGGAAAAAGAACCAGAACAAGAAAATAAATTAGAAAAATTAGAAAAAGATTTAAAAGAAGCAATCAAAGAGGAACGATATGAAGATGCAGCAAAAATTAGGGATGAAATTAAAAAATTATCAAAATAAGGAGGGAAATATATGAATTGGTATTTACAAAGTGGCAAAGATTCAGATGTTGTACTCAGTACAAGAATTAGATTTTCTAGAAACATACAAGGTTTTCCATTTTATTTAAGAACAAAAGAACAAATAAATCAATTACATGAAAAAATCCAAGAGCAGTTATATGCTATTGGATTTGGACTACAATTTTTTAAATTATCAGACATGGACGAACTTACAAAGCAAACTTTAGTTGAAAAAAAATTAATAACAGAGCAATTTGCAAAAAATAGAACTGGAACTAATTGTATTTTGTTAAATGATGAAGAAAATATATGTATATTATTGAATGAAGAAGATCACTTAAAAATACAAGTTTTTAGTAGTGGATTAGAATTAGAAAATACTTTACAATATGCTATTGAATTAGACAAAAAATTGGACGAGGTGTTAGGATATAGCAAAAATAAAAATTATGGATATTTAACATCATATCCAAATAATTGTGGTACAGGCTTAAAAGCTTCTGTTATACTACAACTTTCAGGATTAGCTCAAACAAGAAATATCAGGTCAATATTTGATGCATTAAGTAGTTTTGAAGTTAATATTAAAGCAATTGAACAAAATGAGAATATATATGAAATATCAAATTCTAAAACTTTAGGAATTACAGAGACAGAAATTATTCAAGGAATACAAGTAATTACTCAAAAAGTAATGGAACAAGAAAGAGAAGTTAGGAAATTTTTAGCAAAAGATGGTATACGTTTAGAAGATAAAATTTATAGAAGTTATGGAATTTTATTAAATTGTAGAAGATTAGGGTTAGAAGAAGCAAAAGAACATATTGAAATTTTAAAATTAGGAACAGATTTAGGAATTTTGAAAGAATTAACAGATAGTAAAATTCAAGAAATGTGTCTATATAGTAAACCTGCAAATTTACAAAAATATTTAGGGAATCAATATGAAACATTGGAATTAGATATTAAAAGAGCTGAGGTAATGAAGCAAATTATGCAAAAATAATAGTCCCCAGTGAGGGGACTAATAAAGCAACATTGCAAGTATTATGAACACTAACGATACAACTGAAAGAATTAAGATTTCCTTAATATTTTTCAGTAATTTTTCAGTACTTACTTTTTTCAAAGTAAGTATCGAAAAGGTACATCCAAAGATGCATACGTTAAGTATACCTGCAATAAAGAGAAAAACATATAGCATATATACCCTCCTCGGGACCTCTCCAACAAAAGTTGGGCTAAAGTCTATAAATAGACTTAAAATATATAGTTACTAAATATATTATACCAAATTTAATATAAATAGTCAAATAAAAAAGGAGTGTGAACAATTATGACATATAAATTTACAAATAGTTGTAACCAAGCTATTGAAATAGCAAGTGACATTGCAATGGAATTAGGACATAATTATATTGGAACAGAACACTTGTTATATGGTTTAGCAAAAGAAGAAAACGGTGTTGCAAGTAAAGTATTGCAAAATCAAGAAATTACAGAAGAAGATATTTTTCATAAAATAGAGGAATTAATTGGAAAAGAAATGCCAATAGGACAAATTATAGATTTTACACCAAGAAGTAAAAGAGTAATTGAAACAGCCTTTGTAGAAGCACGAAAATTAGGATATAACTTTATTGGCACAGAACATATATTAATAGGAATTTTAAAAGAAGGAGATTGTGTAGCAACAAGAATATTATTAGATTTAAATGTAAATATCCCTAAACTATACAATGAAATCATCAAAGTTATAAATGAAGGTGAAAGTTATACAGGAGGAGAAAAACAAGCAGATACACCTAAGCAAAAAAGTTTTAATAAAACACCAACATTAAATCAATTTGGTGAAGATTTAACAAAAAAAGCACAAGAAGGGAAATTAGACCCTATTATTGGACGTAAAGAAGAAATTGAAAGAGTAATACAGATTTTATCGAGAAGAACGAAAAATAATCCATGCTTAATTGGAGAACCAGGAGTTGGAAAAACTGCTGTAGTAGAAGGATTAGCACAAAAAATAAGCAGTGGAGATGTTCCAGAAACTCTAAAAGATAAAAGAGTTGTTACATTAGACATTTCAGGAATGGTTGCAGGAGCAAAATACAGAGGAGATTTTGAAGAAAGAATAAAAAAGGCCTTAAATGAGGTGAAAAAAGCAGGAGATATTATTTTGTTTATTGATGAAATTCATACAATTGTAGGAGCAGGGGCTGCAGAAGGCGCAATTGATGCGGCAAATATTTTGAAACCATTATTAGCAAGAGGAGAAATTCAATTAGTAGGTGCAACAACATTAAATGAATATCGTAAATATATTGAAAAAGACTCTGCTTTAGAAAGAAGATTTAGTCCTGTAACAGTAAATGAACCATCTGAATCAGATACTATTAAAATTCTAAAAGGAATTAGAGATAAATATGAAGCACATCATAATGTAAAAATAACAGATCAAGCGATTGAATCAGCTGTAAAATTATCTGTTAGGTATATGAATGACCGCTTCTTGCCAGATAAAGCAATAGATTTAATTGATGAAGCAGCATCAAAAGCAAGATTAAAAACATATACAGAACCAGAAAATTTAAAGAAAATGCAAGAAGAAATAGAAGAAGTAAAAAAAGATAAAGAAGAAGCAGTATTAAACCAAAAATTTGAAAAAGCGGCAAAATTAAGAGATCGCGAAAAACAACTAAAAGAAACATATGAAAAAGAAGCATCAAAATGGAAAAACAAAAACACAAAAGCAGTTATTAATTTAACAGAAGAAAATATTGCAGAAGTAATTAGCCATTCAACAGGAATTCCAGTTCAAAAAATCACACAAAACGAAAATGAAAAATTAAAGCATTTAGAAGAAGAATTGCATAAAAGAGTAATAGGTCAAAATGAAGCAGTAGAAGCAGTAAGTAAAGCGATTAGAAGAGGAAGAGTAGGACTAAAAGATCCAAAAAGACCAATAGGATCATTTTTATTCTTAGGACCAACAGGAGTTGGAAAAACAGAATTATCAAAAGCATTAGCACAAAGCTTATTTGGTGATGAAAATGCAATGATAAGAATTGACATGTCAGAATATATGGAACCACATTCTGTATCAAAGCTAATTGGCTCACCTCCAGGATATGTTGGATTTGATGATGGAGGTCAATTAACAGAAAAAATCAGAAGAAAACCATATGCTGTTATTCTATTTGATGAAATAGAAAAAGCACATCCAGATGTAATGAATATGTTATTACAAATTTTAGAAGATGGACGTCTAACAGATAGCCAAGGTAGAACAGTTAACTTTAAAGATACAGTTATTATCATGACATCAAACTTAGGAGCGAGAATGATTACAGATAAAAAATCTTTGGGATTTGTAACAAAAGAAGCACAAAATGATTTAAATAAGCAATACGAAGAAACTAAAAAAGAAGTAATGGAAGTTGTTAAAAGAGAATTGAGACCAGAATTTATTAATCGTATTGATGAAATAATAGTTTTCCATAAATTAAATGATAATGAAATAACACAAATCATCGATTTAATGTTAAAAGAAGTTATAAGAAGATTAAAAGAACAAAGATATAATATTACTATTGATGAAAAAGTAAAAGATTTTATAGCTAAAAAAGGAATTGACAAAAATTTTGGAGCAAGACCATTACGTAGAACAATTCAAAATTTGGTAGAAGACAGTTTAGCAAATGAAATTTTAGATGGAAAATTAAAGAAAAATAAACCTACAAATATTACAATAAAAGATGAAAAAGTAGTAATTGAATAACTAAAAGAGGGTGTCCTAAAATAGGAACCCGAAAGCAAAAATTCCAGTGAGAAATCGCTGGAATTTTT
>CANQJY010000047.1 GCA_947624365.1 uncultured Clostridia bacterium | reverse complement strand
TTGGGACGGTCCTTTTTTGGACATTTGAAACAAATGTCCAAAAAAGGACCGTCCCAAAATGGACAAAATGGACACATGGACAAAAAAACTGCTTTTAGTAGAGCAGTTTTTTTGTTGGATTTATAAAATACATAAAAAAAGAAGATTTTGCGTAAAAAGTATAAATAAAAATAGGAAAACACAAAATTTACTGTGAAATAAAGTTTGACATATAAAATCAAAAATTATATTTATTAAGTAACGGATAAAAAATGCTAAAAAGTATATAATAAAGAAAATAGGAGTGATTGATATGGAACAAATGACAATTGAAGAATTAGAAAAAATATTGAAACAATGGAAAAATGAAACTATTGTATTTGATTTAACAGGGCTAATAACAACTACTGTTAGAATAGAATGTGCAGAAATAATATATACAGAAGAGGAAATTACAATAAAAAATCAAAATTATCAAGAAGAGAAAGTCGTATTAAATAAATATCAAATAATGAAAATTGTAAGGGGAGAGGAAAACTGCTTTTTAGTAAAATTTGATGACCTGCAAATGGTTAGGATTTGCAGGTATCAGGAAATAGATATATAATATTATTTTAAACTATTTGAAATGTTTATGCATAAATCAATATATAAAGCATGATTTTTTTCAGGAATATCTTTTAAAATTTCAACAAATGTTCTATCTGCATTTGTTGCTGTAATTCCAAAAATGAGATAATCTAGACTACATTGTAAAACACTTGAAATTTTACAAATAGTTGATAAACTGGGGATGCTATATCCTCTTTCAATTTCACTAATATAAGAAGGACATACATCAATTAATTCTGATAATTTTTCTTGAGTAATTCCAATTTCTTTTCTTTTTATTTTTATCCTTTTTCCAATCTCTATATAATTCAAGTCTTCCATTTTAATCACCTCATAACAGTATTATTGTATAATGAAAGGAAACCAAATAAAACAAACTAAAAATGTTGAATTCAAACTAATAGTAAATAAAATATTATATAAATAACTAAACTAAAATATTGACAAAAAATACATCAATAGTATAGAATAAATATGAATAATTAAAAAAGAAGGAATGAATATGCAAAAGAAAATAAAACAAGAAAATGGTTCTATGACTGCATGGGTATTAACAAGTATTTTTGTTATTTTAATTGTGCTTGTAAATATATATGTAGCAGTAACCAACCAAAGAAGATCAGAAAAAGAAGAGTTTAGGAAAATTCAAGAAGCATATGGTATGACTGAAACAGAAATGGAAGAAGTATATCAACAAACAATAAATGGTCAAACAGAAAAAGTAAATCCACCAGAAATGCTAACTGGAATGAAGAAAATAATGTTTACAGAGCCAACTGAAGATAAAAAAGGAGAAGTAGTAAAAGAAGGCGAAGCAGATTTCAAAAAAAATGGATGGTACTCATATAAAGATAAAAAATGGGCAAATGCGCAAACTGAAGATGGTAGTATGTGGGTATGGATACCAAGATTTGCATACAAAATAGAGTCATCTCCAGAGTATAATAGTGATGGAACAACAGAAAAAGCGGGAACAATTAAAGTTAAATTTTTAATTGGAACATCAGATGAATATTATGATGATGATGGAACTATCCAAAAAGCACAAAGAAAAGAATCAACAGATCAAACTATAGACACAAAGGAATATACAGTACATCCAGCATTTACAAATGAAACAACTATTAATTATGCAAATGGAGGATGGAATAAAGAATTAACAGGAATATGGGTATCAAAATTTGAAGCAGGATATGCAAGTGGTAACAATAATGCACCTGTGAAAGAAAGTAGTGAAAAATATAGCAAATCAACTTTAAATTGGCTAGATGGAGTATATGGTTCTACTGAAACAAAGATTAAATATCCAACATTTCAAGGTGTAAGTTATGCAATGAACTATATTAATGCTGATGATGCTTTCTATATTTCACAAGCCCTAACAGAAAGTGGAAATATATATGGATTAACAAATACAACAGATAGTCATTTAATAAAAAATAGTGAATGGGGTGCAGTTGCATATTTAAGCCAAAGTGAATATGGATTAGGTGGAATGAATATCTATATAAATAATGTTACGTTAAATAATGGCAATGAAGATAGAACGTCAAATGAAGGAAAAACTGGTGTTGAAAGTGTATATGCGGTGACAGGGGTTACAGGAGGAACAGAAGATGGAAATCCAAGAATAGCAGATATTACAAATATAAATAATACAAAAGAAAATACACCAAGTATAGAAGGCGTATATACATGGAACCAACAAACAGGAGAAGAAGCAAGTACAACAGGAACAATTTATGGAGTATATGATTTAAGTGGAGGACTATCTGAAATAACAGCATCATATCTTGCAAACAGTGGAGGATTAGCAGAAAATGGAGCAAATTTTGCTAATGGAAAAAATTCGCAATATGTTATGATATATTCAAACAAACAATCAGAAGGACAAACTACAGATAATGCTAGTGAAACAAATTACCAAGGAAACTCAAATATATATGGCGATGCTATATATGAAACTTCTAAGAATGGTTATAGTAATACAAGTTGGTTTAGAGATTATTCTTGTTTTGCAAATGCAATAGAACCATTTTTTAGAAGAGGTGGAAACTATGAACAAGCAGATACATCAGGAATATTTGGATTTTATAGAGATAATGGAGCAAGTTCATATAATTTAGGCTTTAGGACAGTATTAGTTGCTAAATAGAAAAAACCAAAAAGAATACTTGAAAAGTATTCTTTTTTAGTATAAAATGGTATTGCATAAAGTATTTTGGAAATAATAAACAAATAGAGTAAGGAGGAATAAAATGAATAAGAAAACTATAAAAGACATTGATTTAAAAGGAAAGAAAGTATTTGTAAGATGTGATTTTAACGTTCCAATGGATGAAAATCAAAATATTACTGATAATGCAAGAATTGTAGCAGCATTACCAACAATTAAATATCTATTAGAACAAAATTGTAAAATTATTTTAGCATCACATCTAGGAAGGCCAAAAGGAGAGTTCAAACCAGAATATTCTTTAGCACCTGTTGCAAAAGAACTATCAAAATTGCTAGATAAAAACGTTATAATGGCAAAAGACGTTATCGGAGAAGATGCAATGCAAAAAGCAAAAGATTTAAAAGAAGGAGAAATCCTTTTAATAGAAAATGTTAGATTTCATAAAGAAGAAACAGAAAATGATCCAGAATTTTCTAAAAAACTAGCATCTATGGCAGAAATATTTGTAAATGATGCATTTGGAACAGCACATAGGGCACATAGTTCAACTACAGGAATTGCACAATATATTCCAGCAGTATCTGGATTTTTAATAGAAAAAGAATTGAAATTTTTAGGAAATGCAGTTAATAATCCAGAAAGACCATTTGTTGCTATTTTAGGTGGCGCAAAAGTTTCAGATAAAATAGGAGTTATAGACAATCTATTAGAAAAAGTAGATACATTAATAATTGGAGGAGGAATGGCATATACATTCTTTAAGGCACAAGGATATGAAGTTGGAAACTCAATTTGTGAATTAGACAAATTAGATTTAGCAAATCACCTAATAGAAAAAGCAAAAGAAAAAGGAGTAAAGCTTTTATTGCCAGTTGATACCAAAATAGCAAAAGAAGCAAAAGAAGATACTGAAAGCAAAACAGTAAAATGCACAGAAATACCTGCAGATTGGGAAGGTCTTGATATTGGAGAAGAAACAATAAAATTATTTACAGAAGAAATAAAAAATGCAAAAACTATTGTATGGAATGGACCACTTGGATTATTTGAAATTAAAGAATTTGCAACTGGTACAAATGCAATGGCAAAAGCACTTGCAGAAATAGATGCTATAACCATTATAGGAGGAGGAGACTCAGCAGCAGCAGTAAAAAAAGCAGGATTAGAAGATAAAATGACACATATATCTACTGGTGGAGGTGCATCACTAGAATTTTTAGAAGGAAAAAATTTACCAGGAATAGAGGCTCTAATGGATAAATAAAAACATTTAAGGAGGTAAAAAATGAGAAAAAAAATTATCGCTGGAAATTGGAAAATGAACAAACTTCCAAATGAGGCAATAGATTTTATTGATAAATTAATACCACTTGTAAAAAATACAGAAAATGAATTAGTATTATGTGTGCCATATACAGATTTATTTTATAGTTTGTTAACTGCACAAAAAACTAATATTAAAATAGGTGCACAAAATATGCACTTTGAAGAAAAAGGAGCATATACAGGTGAAGTAGCACCAAGCATGCTGAAATCAATTGGCGTAGAATATGTAATAATTGGACATTCAGAAAGAAGGCAATATTTTAATGAAACAGATGAATCAGTAAATAAAAAGGTCAAAGCAGCATTTCTAAATAGTTTAAAACCAATAGTATGTGTAGGAGAAACATTAGAGCAAAGAGAAAAAGGAAAAACAGAAGAAATTATAACTACACAAACAACTTTAGCTTTAGAAGGGTTAACACCAGAACAAGTAAAAAATGTAATAATTGCATATGAACCAATATGGGCAATTGGAACAGGGAAAACAGCAACAAGTGAAGATGCAAACAATTCTATTAAGGCAATTCGTGATAAAATTTGTCAAATATATGGACAAAATGTATCTGAAAGCGTTATAATACAGTACGGTGGTAGCGTAAAATCTACTAATTGCAAAGAACTATTTACCATGCCAGACATTGATGGAGGTCTAGTTGGCGGAGCAAGTTTAGACCCAGAAGAATTCGCAAAAATCGTCAATTATGATAAATAGCAGAAAATAAACAAAGAAGGATGGTTGATATGAAAGATAAAGTAACAATGCTAATGATATTAGATGGATTTGGAGATAACCCAAATAAAGACGGAAACGCAATAAAACTAGCCAAAACACCTAATATAGATGGACTAATGAAAAAATATCCACATACAGATATTTATACAAGTGGAACACATGTTGGTTTACCAGAAGGACAGATGGGAAATTCAGAAGTAGGGCATACAAATATTGGAGCAGGAAGAATTGTTTATCAAGAATTAACAAGAATCACAAAATCAATTGAAGAAGGAGAATTTTTCACAAATCCAGAGTTTATTAATGCAATTGATAATTGTAAGAAAAATCATTCAAAATTACACATATTAGGACTAGTATCTGATGGAGGAGTGCATAGTCATATACGTCATTTATATGGACTATTAGAGATGGCAAAAAGAAGAGATTTTGAAGATGTATATATTCATTGCTTTTTAGATGGAAGAGACACACCACCTGCATCAGGCGAAAGTTATATTATGAAATTAGAAGAAAAAATAAAAGAAAAAGGAATTGGTAAAATTGCAACAATTTCTGGAAGATTTTATGCCATGGATAGAGATAAAAGATGGCAAAGAATTCAAAAATGTTATGATGCAATGGTAAAAGGAGAAGGAATAAAAGCAGGATCACCAATTAAAGCAATAGAAGATTCCTATCAAAAAGAAGTATTTGATGAATTTATTGAACCAACAGTAATATGTAATGGGGAAGTACCAGTAGCAAAAATTGAAAATGGAGATTCTGTTATTTTCTTTAATTTTAGACCAGACAGAGCAAGAGAAATCACAAGAGCAATTGTTGATAAAAATTTTTCAGAATTTAAAACAAAGCCATTAGACATTTACTATGTATGTTTTACTAGTTATGACGAAACTATGCCAAATGTAAAAGTAGCATTTAAAAAAGAAATATTGAAAAACACATTTGGAGAAATAGTTAGTAAAAATAATTTAACACAATTAAGAATTGCAGAAACAGAAAAATATGCGCATGTTACATTTTTCTTTAATGGTGGTGAAGAAAAGCAGTATAAAGGAGAAGATAGAATTTTAGTACCATCACCAAAGGTAGAAACATATGATTTAAAACCAGAAATGAGTGCATATGAAGTAACTGAAAAAGTAGTAGAAGCTTTAGAAAATGACAAGTATGATGTTATAATATTAAATTTTGCAAATACGGATATGGTAGGGCATACAGGAAGCCTAGAGGCTGCAATAAAAGCTGTAGAGGCTGTTGATGAATGTATTGGCAAAATTGTTAAAGTTATTGAAGAAAAAAAAGGAAACTTAATTATTACTGCAGATCATGGTAATGCAGAACAAATGATTGATTATAAAACAGGAGAACCACACACAGCACATACTACAAATCCTGTACCAATTATATTGATTACAGACAATAAAAAATACAAACTAAAAGAAAATGGAAAATTAGCAGATTTAGCGCCAACAATGTTAGAATTAATAGGAATTCCAAAACCAAAAGAAATGACAGGCGAAAGTCTGTTAGACAAATAAACTATATTGATAAAATAGAAGAGGTAATTATGTTAAAACATACACAAAAAATAAAAGAATTGTATGAAGACATTCAAAAAACCATCTTTTATATGATACCAGAAAAATGGGAAAGTCTTTATCTATATTCTTCTGTTATTGAGGAGGATAACAATAAAGAAACTGGCGAATTATTTTTCTATTATATCCCAAAAGGACTTTTACGAAAAAAGCCAGTTAATGTTTATGAAATTCCTTCAAAATTTAATATTGATGAAACAAGATATCTAGAATTAGTAGAAACATTGTATACAAAAATAAAAATGTTAAGGCAAGAATTTAAAAGGCTAGAATTAGGAGAAACATGGAGCAATGTAACCATTATAATTCATAACTTACGTTTTTTAGTAGAATATAATTATGAAGATTTAACCCAATCCCCATTATCTAGTTATGAAAGGCATGTAATATGGAGATGTAAGTATTTAGGTATTACTTTAGAACAATTAAATAAAGAAGAAAAAGAAATTTTAAAAAAATACGCAACAGGGCCAAAAGTTTTAGTTAGAACAGAAAGATATGATGCAGGAATTTATATAAAAGATATTGAAAATACAGTAGATTATGATACTCAAAATTCACCAAATTAGATATTTAATTTAGGAAAATCCTAACGAAAATAGAAAGGAGCAAAAAAATGATTTATTCAAAAGAATTAGAAGAAATGTGTAAAGTAGCAAAAGGAGTAGACCATGGACCAGCACCTATTCCAGAAGAAGGAAAATGGGTTAAAGCAAAAGAAATTAAAGATATATCAGGCTTAACTCATGGTATTGGTTGGTGTGCACCACAACAAGGAGCATGTAAATTAACATTAAATGTAAAAGATGGAATTATTCAAGAAGCATTAATTGAAACAATAGGATGTTCAGGAATGACACACTCAGCAGCAATGGCAGGAGAAATTTTAACTGGAAAAACTATATTAGAAGCATTAAACACAGATTTAGTTTGTGATGCAATTAATACTGCAATGAGGGAATTATTCTTACAAATTGTATATGGAAGAACACAAACTGCTTTTTCAGAAGGAGGTTTACCAGTAGGAGCAGGTCTTGAAGACTTAGGAAAAGGACACACAAGCCAAGTAGGAACAATTTATTCAAGTACATTAAAAGGACCAAGATATTTAAATTTAACAGAAGGATATATTGTAGAATTAGGATTAGACAAAGATGATCAAATTATAGGATATAAATATGTGCATTTAGGAAAAATGATGGAAAACATAAAAAAGGGAATGGAAGCAATGGAAGCAATTGAAAAAGCTTCTGGTACATATGGAAGATTTGATGAAGCTGTTAAAAAAATCGATCCAAGGAAAGAATAACTTGTTATAAAATATGGTAAAGTATATAGGAGGTAAGAAAATGGCAGTAACATTTGAAAGTTATGAAAGAAGAATAGACCAGATTAAACCAGTCATGGAAAAATACGGAATAAAAGATTTTGAAGATGCATTAAACATATGTGAAGAAAGAGGATTTAATCCATATGAAATTGTAAAAGGAGTACAACCAATCTGCTTTGAAAATGCAGCTTGGGCATATACTTTAGGAGCAGCAATTGCTATTCAAAAAGGATGTACAAAAGCAGCAGACGCAGCAAAAGCAA
>CANQJY010000046.1 GCA_947624365.1 uncultured Clostridia bacterium | reverse complement strand
GGTGGAAGATGGGACTCGAACCCACGGTCTCCAGTGCCACAAACTGGCGCGTTAACCAACTACGCTACATCCACCATGGTTTACGTGCTGATTACTTGGCACTTTCTTATTGTACAATATTTTTAGTGCATTTGTCAACTGGTTTTTATAAATTTTCCAAATTTCTACTGTCAGTTCATAATTATTGATTTTACTGTTAAGTAATGATATAATAAATGATAAAGAAAGGATGAAAAATGAATATTCAAAAAATAAAAGAAGCAAAAACAAAATTAATAGGAAAACAAATACAATATCAAGAAAAAATAACATCAACACATTTAGTAGCAAAGCAAATAGCAACTGATGAACAAAATAATGGAAAAATAATATTAGCAGATATACAAACAGAAGGAATAGGTACAAAAGCAAGAACATGGTATACTGGTAAATATGATAATATAGCAATGAGTATTATTTTAAAACCAAAATGTACGATTGATAAATTAGAAGGATTAACAAAAAAAATTGCAATTAGTATGAAAGAAAATATAAATAATTTATATGGATATGAGCTAACAATAAAAGAGCCAAATGATTTATTATTAAATCAAAAAAAGATATGTGGAATTTTAACTGAAATCAATACAATATCAGAAAAAATCAATTATTTAATTATTAGTTTAGGTTTTAATGTTAATGAAGATATTTTTTCAAGCGACATAGAAAAAAGTGCAACATCATTAAAAAAAGAATATGGAAAAGAATTTGAAAGAGAAGAAATCATAAAAGGATTTATTGAAGTATTAGAAGAAAAAATAAAAAAAGAAATAGAATTATATTAGTTCTATTTCTTTTTTATATACATACAATTGAATAGAAAGAGGGGATTAAAATGGAAAATAAAGCAATAAAGCAAATTATAATAGGAGTAGGAATATCATTACTTGCGAGTTTTATATTTTTATTATTATATGCAACTATCCTTTCTTTTACAGATGTATCAGAAAGCACAATTGCTCCAGTTATTATAACAATAACAGGAATAAGTATTTTAGTTGGGAGTATCATAAGTAGTCGCAAAATTAATAAAAATGGCATTATTAACGGGGGCTTAGTAGGTCTAATATATATATTAATCATTTATTTTATTTCTAGTTTATTGAACGGAAATTTTGCTATTAATTTACAATCAATCATAATGATAGTAGTAGCAATCATATGTGGTATTATTGGTGGGATTATAGGGGTTAATAGAAAATAAAAAGAAAAATAAATATTAACCTAAAAAGTCTATAAGGTCGAAATTTGTCGCATTTTGCGATGAATTTTTATTAAAAAAGTATTGACAAATAAAAAATGAGCTAATATAATTAGTTCAACATTTCCAAATTTTTTATAATTCAAATAATTTTTTATCTAAAGGATAGTTTCATATCCAAAAAATTCAAGAAAAATTTATAATAAAGGGAGGAATTTAATGAGCAAAAAGAAAAAAATAATAGCAGTAGTAGCTATTTTATTAGCCATACTTGTATCATTTTTAGGTGGACAAACATTTTCAAAATATATTACGGAAGTAACAGGAAATGCTAACGCCCCTATAGCAAATTGGCATTTTTTAGTAAATGAAAATGAATCAACAACACAGACAATTAATCTAGCTTCAACACTTAACAATGAAACATTAGTAGATAACAAAATAGCACCAGGCACAAACGGAGAGTTTACAATTACAATTGATGGTTCAGGTTCAGATGTAGGAATACAATATGATTTAGAAATAAAAAATGAAACTAAAAAACCACAAAATTTATATTTTACCTATAATGGTCAAAAATATGAAGAATTATCAAAAATCACCAATATTACAAGTGGAATGTTTGAAGCAAATGCTGAAGAGAAAGTGAAAACTATTACAATCTATTGGGAATGGCCATTTGAAATTGGTGGACCAGAAAGTGAAAAAGCAGAAAATAATGGAAAAGACACCATAGATGCTACAACAATGCAAAATTATTCATTTGATATTGTTGTAACAGGAACTCAAATTATGCCATATGCAGAATAATATAAGAAAAAACAAAGGACAAATAATTTTTTTTCTAATAATTTTATTATCAATTATATTTATATATTTTAAATTTTTTATTAAAAATTCTCAGCCATTCGGGGTTACCATTCTACAGGTATCATCAAATAGTATGTTACCAACATTCAAAAAAGGAGATTTTATTATTATAAAAAAACAGACAGAATATGCTATAGGAGATATTATCACATATGCAATAGAAGAAGGAAATCAAACTTATTATATTACACATAGGATTATAGAAAAGAACGGAAATGAATATATTACGAAAGGAGATGCAAATAATAAGGATGATTCCCAAATAATAACAAATGATGTTATTAAGGGAAAAGTATTATTTCATAAATAATCCCTTTTAAATTGCGATTTAAAAGGGATTACCACTATAAAATAAATCGTCCTAAATAATATGAAAAGACTTTCATATATAGTAATTTTAAGTATTGTTATAATACTGCTTTTTACAGGATATAGCATTGGAAAAACAATGAATAAAACAACAATAACAACTCAAGCGCGAATTGCCAAACCAATTTTAGAAGTTATTTCTAGCCCCAATATAGAAATTACAGATATTAGTAACGAAGGAGAATACAATTTTTCAATTAGAAATTATGACGAAAAAAATAATATAACAGAAGTTGATTTAAAATATATTATAACAATAAAAGACACGATTGATAAAAATTTAAAAGATACAGTAAAATTTGAACTATATAAAAATGGAAAAAGGGTAGAATTAAATAATCAATCATCAAAAATAATGGAAATGAAAAATAGCAAGAAACAAGAAGACAAATATAAATTAAAGGTAAAATATGATAAAAATGAAAGTACAGTTATGGGAGATATTTTAGATAATGTACAAATACAAGTCCATTCTGAACAAAAACGAGATAGTTAGGAGGAATTATTATAAAACACAAAAAAATATATATCGTAATCTCTATAATTTGCATTTGTATTTGCATTATTTTTGTATTTCAAAAAAATCAATTATTCAAGAATTTGTATGATGATATTTTATTTTTTAAATTATTTGAAAAAAGAGATAATAGTAAAGAGTCAAAAATAGAAAATTCACAACAATATACTAAAGGTAGACAACAATATATGTTTGATGTTACATGTAACAACATTGACTTTCAAAATATTAGTTTATTGGAAACATTGCAAAAAGAAACATTAGTAAAAGGGAGGTTAGCACCTGGAATAGAAGGCATTTTTGATATTATATTAACAACAAATTTAGATACTAAATACAATCTAAATTTCCAAAGTCAAAATGACAAGCCTCAAAATCTTAAATTTGAAAATTTAGAAACAAAGATATCATCAGATAGTATAGACAAATTAGGAATAGAAGGAACGTTAAAAAAAGGTAAAACAAAAACAATAACAATCCATTGGTATTGGAATTATGAAAATACGGAAGAAGGAAATATACAAGATACAATTGACAGCCAAAATATAAAAAATTATACATTTACCATTCATGCAACTGGTGAACAAATTTTATAAATGGGAGATGAATTAGATGAAGAAGAAATACATATGCATTGTTTTGATTATTATTACTTGTTTATCTATTCACATAAAAGTATATGGTAAATATGTTTTTGATCAAACTTTTGATGCAGTACAAATAAATGTGGATAGAAAAAGACCGGCTATATCGATTGAACAAGTACAACAAAAAAGGACAGATGAATTAACACAAAGTGTAGAATTATTTATAAAAGTATTTGAAAGAAATTTAGGAAATGATATATTGTCTCCAAATGAAGTAGAAGTATATGTAGATAATCAAAAGGTGGAAACAGTTACATTGTCATGTATAAAGCAAAATAGTACAGATAATAATTATTTTTTTAAAATTGATATAGGTGAAATACCAATTGGCGAAAATATACAAATAAAAATAAAAGAAGGAGCCTTTACAGATATAGTTGGTTGGAAAAGCAATGAATCTATTGAAACCATAAAAGGAAATTTTTTGTTATAATAGACAATTTTGAAAAAGTGTGGTATGATATAGTTGTTGATGTAAGCAAACATACCACAAATTTATATTGGGGTGTCGCCAAGTGGTAAGGCAATCGGCTCTGACCCGATCATTCGTAAGTTCGAATCTTACCACCCCAGCCATTTAGTGATAATACGAACAATATATATTGCTTTATACGGTGGCTTTGCCGTAAATGTAAAATTGTAAAGTATTATCAAAACAGAAAAGAAGTAGATAAAAAAATTCTACTTCTTTTTAATATATTTTAATCTTCCATTTCTATATTATCAAATATTTTGTCATCAAAAAAATCTTTTAATTTCATATTCAAGCCTTCACAAATATATTCTATTATATCTATTCTTAAATACTTTCTTTGTCCTGACAAGAATTTTGACAATGTTGCTCTTGATATTCCTGCCATTGTACTAAGTTTTGAAACGTTTAAATCTCTTTCTTCTATTAAGTTAGTAATTCTTATTCTGACTGCTTTTGATAAATCCACGTTAAAATCTCCTTTTTTGTATTATTTCCTATATTAGAAATATTAACAAAAAAGACATTTTGAGTTGTTGACAAACGCCAACTTTTATAGTATTATTTATTTGTTGAAAAATGCAAGAATATTAAAAGTTTACTTACTATCTTTTTGTGCATCTTCTAAATTGTTCAGAGCATACTCGCATGCTTGAATTACGAATCTGGAAAATGTAACGTTTTGGTTTTGTATTGCTTTTTCTATATTTTCAATTAAAGAAATTGGAAATCGTATTGTTTTATTTTCTGTTTCTTTTTTATAGGGTTTTATTTGAAAAGCCATTTGCATTACCTCCTATAATATAAATTGTATTGCAAAAGATAAAATAAAGAAGCATTGCAAAAAGTCTTGCATAATAAATAAATTTTTGATAGAATAAAAATAATATTTTAAGGTGCATCAAAATATGGAAAAAATAAATGAAGATTTTAACATACCATTTTATATATTTGAAGAAATTACGGAATATGTAGAATTGACAGCAAAAGGATATTCACAGTGTATGAAATGGAAAAATATTAAAGCTCTTTTACGTTTAGCAATAGTTAATAAGAGGTTGTCTGATGAGCAAGTTGATTACATCATAAAAAAATACAATCGAGAATAAAGTTTTGTAACATATATTCAAAATATTACAAAAGAGGAGGTGAAAAGCAAATGAAGAATCAAAAGGGAATTGGCTTAATAAAATTAGTTATTATTATTGCTGTAGTTATAGGTGTAATTATATTTATAGTTAGAAATACTCAAGGTAAAACAATGACAGATATTGAATGGGGTTACATGCCATCCTCTGAATACTATGAGTTAAGGTTGGCAGCAACTACAAGTGAAATATCTAATGGAACAGGAATACTATCACTAGAAAGCTTTAATACATTAGGTAGAGATGTAAAAAAAGCAAATGGAAAATGGTTTAAAAATAGCAATGTTAATTTTAAAACTAAAATATTAGATGAAGGTAATACCGAAACAGTAACTTTAACCGACGGAGAACACGTTGCTATTTTTAGGTTTGAAAATGGTGATAATGTTGTAAGCTATAAGTTTTGGAACAAAGATGATATAAAAGCTTTTAGAATGGAAGAATTTAATCTACTTGGAGGATATAGAATTACAATAAAATAATTATGAAAATATACACAAAAGAAAGGAACAAAAATTTATGGAAATTATATTTTTTATTATATTTATTATATGTGCTATAATAACTTTTAAAGCAAAAGATAAAAGATTTCCTAACAATCCATATTTAGGTTGGATAGTTTGTATGATAGCAATAGGAGTTGGATTATATTTATTATATTCTGCAATGAATGGTGCGTCTAAAAATACTGCTTTTAATGCAGGTTATAGAGATGCTTTTAAATAAAAAGTTAAAAAAATCTGAAAAGAATCGGGATCGGTGTCAACCAAAGCAACTGAAATTCTCTTTCCCTACTCGCTCTAAGGAGAGCTCTGCTTTTTATGAGCGTGATAATGAGAATATATTAACTACACCTAAACTACACTAAAAATGTTATGAAAGCATTGACATTGTTAGTAAACTACACTAACTACACAATTACACTATATATTTCTTTCTTTTAAAAAAAATATATATTTTTTTTAAAAGATATAGTGTAGTTAGTGTAGTTGTGTAGTTTATCAGTAGTACCAAGCATTTGTAAATATTAAGAGTGTAGTTTTAATGTAGTTTAGTGTCGTTTCTTATAAACTCTCACAGATTGTTTATCTATTGTAGTTGGAGTAGAAACATAACCAAATTCTTTTAATCTACTTGTAAAACTTGGTAATGATAGTGGATATGTTCCTATTTCTTCACAATAGTCAAAATATTCTTTATATACTTCTCTAGTTACTCTGCCATCAATATCTTTATGTTCTTTGACAAAACCTGCTATATCATCAGTGTCTGTTTTGTAATCTTCTAGTGTTTTGTCTAGTATTTCATTTTTAGTTAGTTTATATTCATTTTCTTTTATGCGTTTTACTCCGTCTAAAGCTAAATTCAAAATATAACTTTTTGCGTTGTTTGTACTTAATAATTCATCAATATTACTTATTTTTTCAGTAATCTTAAAATCAAACGGAATTATAACTAAACGTCTATAAAAGCCATGACTTTTGTCTTTAAATTTTGGCATTTTATTGGCTGACAATAAAAGTGTAGCAGTATTCTGTACTTTTACTGGTTGGGAATATATAGGTCTAACTGTTATTGTGTTACCACTTGCTAGGCTCTTAAAACCTTTGCACCTATCAATATAAATATCATCTGTTTCATCTGAGCAATTAACAAGTTTTCCGTTTAATGTAGCAACGCTTGTTCCATCATTAAATGCGTCTAAACTTAAATTTTGTCCTAAATTTCCGACAAAATTATTTATCATTTCTAAAAAGGTGCTTTTCCCGTTGTAACCATTTCCAGATAAGAAAAATACATGATGAGGGAATTTAGTTGTAAGTAATATATGTCCTAGTATTTCCTCAAGAGTTTGCCTTAATTCTGGACGTTCACAAGTGATGTCGTTTAAAAATTTATCTACATATTCGTCATAAGCAGACGGGTTATAAGTTACGTCTAAAAAGAAAGGGCTAAAAGGTGGATCATCAGTTTCTGTAAATTCTCCCTCTAAAATTATACCATTTCTTAATAGAATAGGTAGTTCCTTTTCTGCACTATTTACTTCATCTGCGAATTTATTTATTTGATGCATTACTTCGGTATCGTGAAATCTTGTTAGTTCGCATAATTTATTTATTTTTTGTAACAATAACCTGTTGTTATGTATATATTTATTATCTTGTCTAAAGTATAGTTGAGTTTGATACATTTTTATATCTAGCTTTTTAATAACGACTTGTGCTAGCTTTATCATATCTTTTGTTGTAGTAGCAATTATTGATATGTCAGTTTTATATTTTTTTGCTCCTTTGACAACTGATGCTTGTTTTTTATTTGATTTTTTTGCCATATTTTTAAATTCCTTTCTATATAAATTTTAAATATTCTATTTTGGGCCTTGCCCCAAAAAAAAGCAGAAATATGTTTTTTTGGATACCAGCAACTTTTTAATTTCAAAAAGACAAACTAACGTTCTGGTTTTTTATATTCTTCCTCTTTCAAAAATTGTTCATATTCTTGGCAATGCTGTTCAATATATGCTTTGATGTCAAGCACACTTATTGAACGTGCTATTTGTTTTATTTGCTTTTCTTGTAAGTCCATATATTGAACACTTGCTCCTTTCATAAAAATTGTGATTATACTTTTATTTGTTGTTTTCTTGTTCTTGTTTTATCTTTCGTTCCCAATATCTTCGTTGTGTTTCTATAACTGTATCTTTATTCTTTTTGTAATAATCTCGAAAATATTTGTTTTTCCTTTGTCTGATTAAGTTGTCTAATTTGTCAT
>CANQJY010000045.1 GCA_947624365.1 uncultured Clostridia bacterium | reverse complement strand
TTAGAAGAATTATATAGTAATTGTTACTTATATTGCTTACCAAGTGATGTAGAAGGTATGCCAATTTCACTTTTAGAAGCCATGAGTTATGGAGCCACTTGTTTAGTGAGTGATATTGAGGAAAATACTCAAGTTACAGAAACATATGGAAATACATTTCAAAAAGGAAATACAGAAGATTTAAAAAATAAATTAGAACAGTTATTAAAAAGTAAAAATAACATAAAAAATACAGACATACAAGAATATATATTACAAAAATATAATTGGGACACAATTGTAAAGCAAACAGAAAAAATTTACAAGGAGAAAGCCAGTGGATGTACATATAAATAATAAATTGAATATAAATAGCAATACACTATTTATTATAGGGTATCTTATATTTTTTGTACAATTTTGGACAAAAGGATTAATTCAAATTAATGAATACATCTTTTATGTTCCAGCAGTTATTTTTATAATTGCGTCAATTGATATAAAAAATTTGACATTAAAAGATATTCTAGTTATTATATGTATAAATTTAATAGGCTTAATAAGTTACTTATATTCAAATAATATGACTATATTAAAAACAACACTTCTATTATCAGCAGCAAAAAATAAAGATATAGACAAATTAATAAAAAGCTCTTTTTGGACAAGTATAATAATATTGTTAACACATATAATTTGTACATCTGTACTCAATATAGGTACATTATATAAAGAGGTAGATTTTGGTAGAGGTATTATAGAAAGAAGGTATTATTTTGGATTTACTCACACAAATACCGCTCAATGCTTATTTAATATGATGTTAGTTTTCTGGTTGTATACATATTTAAATAAAGAAACAGAAAAAAAATTAAAAATTATTGGACACATACTTGTTATTGTTTTAATTATTCTAATGTACATGCTAACAAAATCAAGAACAGGACTAATAATAGCAGTTGCATTCACAATTTTTTCAATGTTTAACTGTTCAAAAAGATATGAGTTATCAAAATATAAAGATGCAATTTGCATAATGTATATTGCTATTATTGTAATAACAATTATAAGTATTTATTTACTAAACAATACACCATTATTTAATAAAATGAACCAAATATTAACAAGGAGATTAGAATTTTCTAGATATTATGCTGAAGAATATTCATTAACAATATTTGGACAAGAAATTCCTAACAAAACCGTTGTGTTTGACCAAGGAATAATGAATTCATTACTCACATACGGAATTATAATAAATATAGTATTTTATATAACACAATTAAAATTAATACAAAAATATGGACATGAAAACAATAGTAAAAGAATAATGATAATTTGCACTATAATTTTATATGCTATAACAGAAGATGTACTATTTTATGCATTTATTAATTTAGGATTATTATTTATTACAGATTTAGTATATGAAAATGAAGGGGAAAAATATGGAAGAAAAGATAGCAATATTAGTACCAATGTATAATAGCGAAACATTTATTGAAAGATGCTTAAATAGTATATTACAACAAACATATACAAATTTAGAGGTTATCATTATAAATGATGGCTCAACAGATAATGGATTAGAAATATGCAAAAAAACTATAAAAGATGACAATAGATTTACTATTTATACAAGAGAAAACAAAGGAACAGCATATACTAGAAATGAATTATTAGAAAAATGTAAATCTAAATATGTAACTTTTGTTGATAGTGATGATTTTATTGATGAAGATTATATACAAACTTTATATGAACTCCTAAAAAAATATAATGCTGATATATCAACATGTGATTTATATCCTTATAGAAATCAAAAAAAGATAAAAAAACAAAGAAGAGAAAATGCTAAAGAAATGATTTTTAATAGAAAAGAAGCATTTAAAAAACTATTGTATCAATATGAAATCAAACATGGACCACATTGCAAACTATATAAAAAAGAACTATTTCAAGGGATTACATTTCCAAATGGAAAAACATATGAAGATTTAGCAACAATATATAAAATAATTGATAAATGTCAAAAAGTAGTTACAACAACATATCAAGGATATAATTATGTGTATAACCAAAATGGAATAACAAAAAGTAAATTTAAAGAAACTGATTTATTTATGCTAACATGTGGAGAAACAATTTTTGAATACACTAAAGAAAACTATGGAGATGATTTATTATTAGCTAGTGAAAATTTATTAATAACACAATGTATGCAATTAGCAGTCAAAATTCCATTAAAAGAGAATTATAAAAATGAAATTAGTAAAATAAAAAAATATATCAAAAAATATAGAAAAGATTTATTAGAAGACAAAGAAACATACCCAAGATTAAAAGCTTTTTTATTAGCTTCATATTTTGGATTAAGAGCAATAAAATTAACAGAAATACTTATCAACATATCAAAAATTATTAGAAAATAAGGAATGGGATTAATGGAAAAAAGGACAATTGATTTAGAACAACAAAAAAAAATACAATTTGAAATTTTAAAAGAAGTAAGAGATTTTTGTGATAACAATAATCTTACTTATTTTTTAGGTGGAGGAACATTATTAGGAGCTATTAGGCATAAAGGATACATTCCATGGGATGATGATATTGATATAATGATGCCAAGAGAAGATTATGAAAAGCTATTGACAGAATTCAACAAAACATGTGATAATCAATATAAATTATTATCATATAAAAATACAGAAGACTATTATTATCTTTTTGCAAAAGTTATAAATACAAAAACAATTCTAGTCGAAGATAATTATAAAAAAATAAAAGATTTAGGAATATATATTGATGTATTTCCAATAGATTATTTACCTGAAGATGATAACAAAACACAAAAAATTATGAAAAAATATAGGAGAATGCATAAAATAACCAGTATGTATTCTGTAGATCAACTTAAAGAAGTTACAACAAGTAAGAAAAAACTAATTATGAAAAAAATAATATTATCCATTATGGGCAGAAAAATAATGTATAAAAAACTAGTAAAAAAAATGGATACATTAGCAAGTAAATATAAAAATACAAACAAAGTAGCTTGTATTACAGGCAGATATTTTGAAAAAGAAATTATGCCAAGCTCATATATAGAAAAATCAATATTTACAGACTTTGAAGGGGAAAAATTCAGGATACCAGCTGGATATGACGCATATTTAACAAAGCATTATGGAAATTATATGGAACTACCACCAGAAGATAAGAGAACAAAAGAACATAACAATATTGTTTATTGGAAAGAAGAAAAATATGTATATATCAAAAGTGGAAATTTTGAAACAAATGTAAATCTGTATATGTTTTCAGATTTTTTAACATCAGATAAAATACAAGCAATTGAAATAAAGAAAAAAGATATAAAAAATCCTTTACTAAAAATTATACGAAAAATCCATTTAAGTGAAAAAGTTTCTAAAATTATTAAACTACCAAAAAAATGGATTTGGTATGATTTATCTGAATTACAATTAGACCCTGATAACAAATATAGCATAATAGTATCTACTGACGCTTTTTGGGAATATGATTTTTCTATTCTAAAATATTATAATAAATTCAAAAATGTAAAATTAGTTTTAATTTTACTTGATACAATAGGAGTTGACACTCCTGCAGGTAGATTAATTAATAAATTATATAAAGATAAAATGTGGGATTATATTTTTACATATGACCCAAATGATGCTAAAAAATATAATTTTATTTGTTTAGATGAACATTATTATTCAAAGCCAAAGGTAGAACAAAACAGACCAATTACAAATGACGCTTATTATATTGGAGCTTTAAAACCTGGTAGAATTGAGGAAACAATAGAATTATTTAAATATTTACAAGAACATGGCGTAAATGCTAAATTTGATGTTGTAAAAAATGATGGTAAAACACTAGATTACCATCAAGATAACTTTCAAATTTTTGAAAAAAGACAGCCATATTCTTATGCAATAGATCAAATGCAATCAACAAATTGTATTATAGAAATATTGCAAAAAGGGCAAAATGCTCAGACATTAAAATATTTTGAAGCGGTATGCTTTAATAAAAAATTATTGACTAATAATCAAAATGCCAAGAAATTATCATTTTATAATGAAAAATATATTAAAATTTTTAATAAATTTGAAGATATTGATATAGAATGGATAAAAAAAATAGAACCAATTAATTACAACTATAAAAATGAATTTTCACCTATGTATATTGTTGAAAAATTAAAGGAATTGGAGAAGAATGAAGGAAAAATCAATTAAAGTAAATGCAATTATTAATGCCATAAAAGTAGCTATGTCTATCATATTCCCAATTATCACTTTCCCATATGCTTCTAGAGTTTTAGGAACAGAAAATATTGGGAAAGTACAATTTGGCTCTTCTATTATTGTATATTTATCATTAATAGCAGCACTTGGAATTAATACATATGCAACAAGAGAAGGGGCAATTATTAGAAATGATAAAGAAAAGCTACAAAAGTTTGCAAATCAAATATTTACTATTAATATAATAACAACAGCCATTACATATGGAATATTATTAATATTATTAATTATACCAACAAAACTAATTGATTACCGTTTATTAATAAGTATTCAGAGTTTGAGTATATTATTTTCTACAATAGGTGTTGATTGGATTTATAACATATATGAAGATTATGCATATATTACGAAAAAAAGCATTTTAACACAGTTTATTTCAATGATATTACTATTTTTATTTGTTAAAGAAAGTCAAGATTATTATATATATGCATTAATATCTGTTATTGCATCAGGAAGTGTCAATATTGTTAATTTCTTTCATGCTAGGAAATATTGCAAATTTAAGCTTGTAAAAAACACAAACATAAAACAACATATAAAACCTATGATGATTTTATTTTCAAATGCGCTTGCAATTAGAATATATATCAATTCAGATGTTATTCTTTTAGGAATTTTTACAAATGATTATACAGTTGGACTATATGCGGTTAGTGTTAGAGTATATCAAATTATAAAAGATATGGTAAATGCAATTACAAATGTAACTTTACCGAGAATGGCATTATATGCAAACCAAGAAAAAGAAAAATACGCACTCTTATTGGAAAAATTATTTAAAAGTATTTTAACACTAGTAATTCCAGCAATATTTGGTATTATTTTAATTAGTAAACAAATTATATTATTAATTGCTGGACAAGCATATCTAGGGGCAAATTTATCTTTGCAAATATTAAGTGTAGCATTAGGTTTTGCTACAATTGGAAATGTACTAGTAAATGGTATATTAGTTCCAAACAAAATGGAAAAACATATATTTAAAGCTACTGTAGTTGCGGCAGTATTAAACATTTTATTGAATTTTATTGCAATTCCACTATGGAAACAAGATGGGGCAGCATTAACAACAGTTATTGCAGAATTAACTGTATGCATTATTTGCTTAGTATATGCAAGACACATATATCAATTTAAAAATTTAAAAAGAACAATTTTAATCAGTTTTGCTTCATGTATTGCAATTTTCATTGTTTCAGAATTAGTAAAATACTTTATAAAAACAATTTTTCTACAAACAGCCCTTATTTGTATAGGTGGCTTAATTGCATATGTAATTGTTAGTATTTTACTAAAAAATGACATTGTTATTGAATTATTAGAACAGCTAAAAGATAAAATATATAGGAGGTCATAATATGAATATTGCTGTTATATTTGCTGGTGGAGTTGGCCAAAGAATGGGTAAAACGAGCAAACCAAAACAGTTTATCGAAATATGTGAAAAGCCGATTATTATACATACATTAGAACACTTTGAAAAAAATCCCAACATAGATAAAATTATTATAGCTTCAAAAGTTGAATGGATAGACTATTTAAATGATTTATTAGTAAAATATAATATAAAAAAAGTTAGTCATGTTGTTCCAGGTGGAGAGACAGGGCAGATGTCAATTTTTAATGGAATAAAATGTGCAAAAGAGAATTATAATGAAAATTCAATTGTGCTAATACATGATGGCGTTAGACCTTTTATTACTCAGGAATTAATCAATTCAAACATAGAAAATGTAAAAAAGGTAGGAAGCGCAATATCATCTGTATATTCAACTGAAACAGAAGTATTAATTAATGAAGATAATTCAATAAAATCAGTCGTAAAAAGGGAAGAATCATTAATTGCAAAAGCACCACAAAGCTTTTATCTAAAAGATATATATGAAGTTCATCTTCAAGCACAAAAAGATGGAGTTACAAATTCAATTGATTCTTGTACATTGATGAATGAATATAATAAACCACTATCTGTTGTTTTAACAGATTATGATAATATAAAAATAACAACAATAAAAGATCTTGCATTAGCAGAATCTATTTATAGGAGAATAAATGAATGTATAGAAATAAAATAATCCAAAAAGATATATCAGAAATTTGTGAAACCCAAACTATTAAATTTGAAAAATTATATAATAAATCAATTTTAATTACAGGTGCAACTGGAATGTTAGCATCTTATTACATGTATTTTTTGATGTATTTAAATGATAGAAAACAGGCAAATATAAAAATATATGCATTAGTAAGAAATGCAGAAAAATTAGAAAAGTTAACACAATATTCGCAAAGAACAGATATAATTCCAATTATCCAAGATGTTTGCAATCCAATAATATTGCCAGATAGAGTAGATTACATTATTCATATGGCAAGTTCTGCAAATCCTAAAACTATCACAACAAACCCAGTAGGTATTATTAATTCAAATGTAATAGGAACTTTAAATGTTTTAAAATTAGCAAAAAAGTATAATGCTGAGATTATTTTTACATCAACAAGAGAAGTATATGGAAAAACTGGTGTAGATAAAATTGCAGAAAAAGATATGGGAATATTAGATTGCTTAGATTTAAGATCATGTTATCCAGAAAGCAAGAGATTAGCTGAAAATTTAATTGTGAGTTATGCATATCAATATGGAATTTCTTATAAAATTGTTAGAATTGCACATTCATATGGACCAGGAATGAATATAGATAATGATGGAAGAATTATGTCAGACCTAATTTCAAATGTTGTAAATCATCAAAATATTTGTTTAAAAAGTAAAGGAGAAGCCAAAAGAGCATTTTGCTATATTACAGATGCTATTACAGCCATGCTTTTGGTAACAGTATCAGATAAATCAGATGAAGTTTATAATATAGCAAATGAAACAGAAGAAATTACAATTAAAGATTTAGCATTTTTATTAACACAAATGTATAAAGATTTAAGAGTGATTTTTGATATAAAAGAAAATAATAATCAATATGTAAAATTTGAAAGAACACCATTAGATACAACAAAATTAGAACAATTAGGTTGGAAACCACAAATTCAGTTAAAGGAGGGAATTAAAAGAACAGTTTGTTTTTTTGAAGAAGATGGAAAAGAATATACTTAGAGTTATTTTAATAATTTTATTAGGTATAACGTTTTACACTATTTTTCAATTTTCAAGTGAAGATGCAGATAAATCAAGTGCTACAAGCGGAAATGTAATACGAACAATTATTAATATCCTTCCAAATACAAAAGATTTGAATGAGCAGGAAAAAATACAGATTATATCAAGAACACAGACAATTACTAGAAAATTAGCGCATTTCTCTATTTATACATTTGTAGGAATATTAACAATGAGCCTTGCTAGTACATATCAATTAAAATCTTGGAAACAAATATTAATTAGTATTAGTGTAGGTTTTATATATGCTAGTTTAGATGAATATCACCAAAGTTTTGTTCCGGGGAGGAGTGGAGAACTTAGAGATGTATTAATAGATACAACAGGTGTTATCATAGGAACATTACTAATTTTCATTGGAATTTCAATATATGAGCAAAAAATAAAAAAAATATGACAAATTTTGAAAAAATATATTGACAATTATCTAACAGTGTGATATAAATTAGGTCAGAATTGCTATTCTAAAAAAATATTAACCATAAAAAAAGGAGGAATAAAAAAATGGGGAAAAACAATTTTTTAAAAAGCAGTTTAATAATTGCTGCAGCTGGAACAATGGCATTTGCAACATTGCCAATGACAACAGTTAAAGCAGTAAGTGCACCAAAATTGACATACAGTGCACATGTACAAACATATGGATGGGATAAAACAGGAGGAGTTGTAACTGCAGCTGGCTCAATGGATAAAG
>CANQJY010000044.1 GCA_947624365.1 uncultured Clostridia bacterium | reverse complement strand
AAAATAAAAATGATTTAATAGCATATTTTTCAGCAGAATATGGATTAGATGAAACTATTCCAATTTATTCTGGTGGATTAGGAATATTATCAGGAGATCACCTAAAATCAGCAAGTGATTTAGGTGTACCATTAGTAGCGGTAGGGTTATTATATAAAAATGGATATTTTCATCAAAAAATCAATGGAAATGGGCAACAAGAAACAGAATACTATGATATTGATTTATATGATTTACCAATTCATGCAGTAAAAACAGAAGAAGGAGAAGATTTAACTATTTATATAAAATTTCCTAAAAGAAGAATTTATCTAAAAGTTTGGAAAATTGATGTTGGTAGAGTTAAACTATATTTATTAGACTCTGACATTGAAAAAAATAATCCAGAAGATAGAGATGTTACACTACGCCTATACGGTGGAGACCAAGAGATGAGAATTAGGCAAGAAATTGTATTAGGTATGGGAGGAGTAAATTTATTAACAAGAGCACTAAACTTAAAACCAACAGTATATCATATGAATGAAGGACATTCTTCATTTTTAATCTTAGAATTAATAAAAAATATCATTAAAGATAAACAAGTTTCTTTTGATATAGCAAAAGATATTGTATCTTCAATGACTGTATTTACAACACATACACCAGTTCCTGCAGGTAACGATATTTTCCCAATATCATTAGTTGAAAGATATTTCAAAGATTTTTGGCCAAGATTAGCGATTTCTCGTGAAGAATTTTTAAAGATGGGAATGAAACCATGTGAAGACTTAGAACCAGGATTTAATATGGGAATTTTAGCATTAAAAGTTGCAGGGAAGAAAAATGGAGTAAGTAAATTACATGGAGCAGTTTCTAGAGAACTATTTGGAGAAATTTGGCCTGAAATAGCAGCAAATGAATCTCCAATAGGATATGTAACAAATGGAATACATACTTGCTCATGGCTTGCACCAAATTTAAAAGAATTATATAACAAATACTTAATTCCATATTGGCAAGACAAAATACAATATAATTATGTATGGGAAAAAATAAAAAATATTCCAGATAATGAATTATGGGAAGCACATCAAAATAGAAAAGAAAAATTACTAAATCTTGTAAAAGATAAAACAACAGAAAGATTAAGGCGTTCAGGATATAGTTATGAAGAAATCCATTCTATTGTGTCAAAGCTAAATCCAAATGCATTAACAATAGGATTTGCAAGAAGATTTGCAACATATAAACGTGCAACACTAATTTTCAAAGATTTAGAAAGAATCACGCAAATTTTAAATGATAGTGAAAGACCAATACAGCTTATATTTGCAGGAAAAGCACATCCAGCAGATAAGGAAGGACAAGATTTAATAAAATATATACATGATATATCAATGATGCCACAATTTAAAGGAAAAATATTTTTACTAGAAAACTATAATATTGCAATGTCAAGGTATCTTATTAGTGGTGTAGACGTTTGGTTAAATAATCCAAGGAGACCAATGGAAGCATCTGGAACAAGTGGACAAAAAGCATCTGTAAATGGTGTTATCAATTTCAGCGTTTTAGATGGTTGGTGGGCAGAAGCATATGACCAAAAAAATGGTTGGAGAATAGGATTTAACAATGATTATGATTCATATGAAGCACAAGATATAACAGACAGCCAAAACATGTATGAAACATTAGAAAACAAAATTATACCAAGCTATTATCAAAAAGACAAAAATGGAATGTCAAAAGAATGGATAGAAATGATGAAAAATTCTATTATTTCAACAGGGGGTAATTATAGTACATCAAGAATGTTATCAGACTATGTAGATCAATATTATATACCACTATGTAATTTACACAATAAATATTATGAAGATTTAAGTAGTGTAGCAGAATTCAACTCATGGAAAAAAGACACATATAACAGTTGGAAAAATGTATCCATTACTCAAAGTAATAATCTAGACAATATTACAATTGATGCAGGAAATTGTATAGAGGTAAAATGCCAAGTAGAATTAGCAAACTTAAATCCAGAAAACATCATGGTAGAATGTTATTATGGAAAAATACTAGAAAATGGTGTAGTAGAAGACATACAAATAATACCAATGAAATATAAAAATGGAGAATACGAGGCAAAAATAGAATTAAAAACAGGAGGAAATTACGGTTACACATTCAGAGTAATGCCAAAACATGAAATGTTGTTAGAACCAGCAAATATGAACTTAATCAAATGGGTTACAAGAAACTAGTGTTTGTCCATTTTGGGACGGTTCTTTTTTGAACATATGTTTCAAATGTCCAAAAAAGAACCGTCCCAAAATGGACACCCAAATGGACAAAATAAATAAGAAAAGGTGAATTTATGAACAGAATATGTTTGAGGGATAGGATTTTGCCTAAATATACAAAGGGCGAAGAAATTTTTAATATGACATCACATATAGTAGGTGCTGCTTTAGGTGTTGTAGCAACAACACTTTGTGTCATTTTTGCAGCAGTACACCAAAATGTATATGGAATTGTTAGTGGAGCAATTTATGGAGTTACAATGATATTATTATATACAATGTCTAGTATATATCATGGATTAAAACCTGAAATGTTCTCTAAGAGAGTATTTCAGGTTCTAGATCATTGCTCTATATTCTTATTAATTGCAGGTTCATATACACCTTTTTGTTTATCTACATTTGTACCATATAATCCAGTACTTGGTTGGACGATATTTGGAATTATATGGTTTATTGCTATTTTAGGAATTACATTAAATTCAATAGATATAAAAAAATTTAAAGCATTTTCAATGATATGTTATCTTGGTATGGGATGGTGTATAATATTTACTGCTAATTTATTACCAAAATTGCTAGGAACAGCAGGTGTCGTTTTATTAGTTGCTGGAGGAATAGCATATTCACTTGGAGCAATTTTATATGGTATTGGAAAAAAACATAAATGGATGCATTCAATATTTCACTTATTTATTTTATTAGGAAGTTTATTACAATTCTTCTGTATTTTACTATATGTAATGTAAAATTTCTATTTTACAATCTTTTTTGTATAGTCTAAATTAGCTAAAGATTCAAATTCATAGCCTAAAGTATATACATTTGTTGCATAAATATCTTTTTCAAGCATTTGCCTTAGGTTTTTATTAATGCAAGTATCTTCAAACTTTTTAACAGAAGTTATAATTTGTAGCTTTGGATTTGCTTTTGCAATTTCAGATAACAAAAATTCTCCGCGTTGATTCATTCCTAAAATACGAATATATGGATTTACCTTTTTAGAAATTTGCATATCCTTTTTAGTTATATTAAGTAGAGCATATAACAAAATTCTTTGTATCCTTGTATTTGTATATCGTTTTGATTTAACAATATTTAAAAATTCTATAACACTGTTGCAGGTATTTGCAGCTTTTTTTATTGTATTTTCTAAGCCTTCATTTACATCAGGAAGATTTTTAATTTCTTCTAAAGACATTTTTCGCAACACATATAAGATTTCTTTTTCAAAGCTAGAAATATCTGGAACGATATGTCCAACTTTAATATTATCCATTAATACAGAATAACTACTTTCTGGTAATACTTTAGGAAGAACTTTAAAATTCCCACTTTTTACAATATTACGAATAGCAGTACTACTAACAATATTGCCAGAAATTCCAGTACTATTATGGTCGGCTTCTATACGTTCAATAGCATGAGGAAGTAAATTACTATTAACAGATTTTAAAGCTTTTAGATATTCAATTGCAAGAATGTTATTAGGATTAGAAAGAACCTTAGAATATCTGCGAATATTATTTAAATACATCAACAGAGCATTTTCTCTTGCTTTTGGAAAAGATATTCCTGTACTCAACTCATGTGTTAGCATGCTTTTAAAAGATTTTGGTTCACGATAGAGTACATCTGCTATTTCATCTAAAATGTTGATATCAGTACATTCTGCTCCAAAACTTATATCATCTACAACTTTTAGTGAATCTAATATTTGTATTGCACCATAAGCAAAATTCTCTGCACTAGAAATAGAATACAAAACAGGAAGTTCAATTATTAAATCAACACCATTTTCTATTGCCATTTTAGCTTTTGACCATTTATCAACTAAAGAACAAGAACCTCTTTGTGTAAAATTTCCGCTCATAACACAAACAGTATATCTGCACTTAGAAATTGCTTTACTTTGCTCTATATGATAAGCATGTCCATTATGAAATGGGTTATATTCTGCAATAATACCTAAAACTCTACTCATCTTAGTACCTCCCTAAAAAATTAGAAAAATATATTGTCATCTCAATAATTTATTGATATAATCATAACATAAAATATATAAAAATACAAATAAGAAAAGAGGAAAAAATGCAAAAAGTTATAATTTATACAGATGGTGCTTGTTCTGGAAATCCTGGACCAGGAGGATGGGGAGCAATTCTAATGTATAATGATAATAAAAAAGAAATATCAGGTGGACAAAAAGATACAACTAATAATGTAATGGAATTAACAGCAGCTCTAGAAGCATTAAAACTATTAAAATATCCTTGCGAAGTTGAATTATACAGTGATAGTGCATATCTTATAAATGGCTTTTTAAATGGATGGATATATAATTGGAAAAAGAATAATTGGAAGACGGCTAATAAAGAACCAGTAAAAAATAAAGAAATTTGGGAAGAACTTTATGAAATGACTCAAACACATAAAATTACATTTATTAAAGTAAAAGGGCATAGTGACAATGAATATAACAATAGATGTGATGAATTAGCAAGACAAGCTATAAAACAAATAGATATTTAACTACAGATAAAAGAAAGGAGAAATACATATGGATACATTTGCAGATTATATATTAAATGAAAAAAATCTAGGTTCAAAAATGGAAATAGTATATTATTTAGCAAAAAAGGAAAATGTTTTTTTTGAAAAATCTGTTATTTTTAAGACAGAAATCTTAAGATTATTTTCAAATAGTGTAGACTTACGGAGTAGACAATAATTTATTATTAACTGCTTCATTATTAGCAAACTGCAAAAAAATCGAGGTTAATAAAGATTTAGAAAAAATAAAATCATATGCCTATGAAGGAGCAAAATATTTATCTAGTATAGGATTTGATAAACGATTTTGTACCATATGTGAGGGATTAAACCGCTATCATGAGCAACAACATAGAGAAAAAGAAAGCGATATTTTAGAATTAATAGATAATTTTGGTGCAATGCTATTAGATAGACCAGAGAGAATAGGCATGGAAGTTGATGAAGCATTAGTACTTTTAGAATATCGCAATTTAAAAGGAGTTAACAATCAGTATCTAGAAGTATTTGTTGATTTTATTAACAAATTAGAAAAAATTAAAATTAAAGATGAAAAAGATATAACAATAATTAGTTTATTAGTAAAAATATTTAGAGAAACTGAAGACATCAAAAGATTTATAACAGCAGTTGTATATGAATATGAAGCAAAAGTTGATGATGCAATTTGTAGGGCAAAATGTAATGAGTTTTTCAGAACACATAAAAATAAAAAACAATTGGAAGAAGGCAATCCAAATAGGCCGTTATTTAGTGAAGAAACTACTAAAAAAATCATAGGGGAATTAATAAATAAAAAGATAAAAAAGGAGAAAAAAATGTACGAAATATTTGCAGACTTACATGTTCATATTGGTAGGTCAGAATCAGGAAAGCCAATCAAAATTACAGCGGCAAAATCTTTAAATTTTGCAAATATTGCTAAAGAATGTGAAATAAGAAAAGGAATACAAGTTGTAGGTATTATTGACTGTGCTTCACCATATGTTATTGAAGATATAGAAAAATTTTTACAAAATGGCGATGCATATGAATTACAAGATGGAGGAATTATATATAAAGACAAAGTATGTATTCTATTAGGTAGTGAAGTAGAAACATCAGAAAAAAGTAGGAATGGAAAAAGAGGTAGTGCGCATAATATATGCTTTTTTCCATATTTGAAAAATATAAAAGGATTTTCTCAAGAAATGAGTCATCATATAAAAAATATCACATTAAGTACACAAAGATCAGATTTATCAGGTTATGATTTAATTGATATTGTAAAAAAGTATAATGGAATTCTAATACCAGCACATGTATTTACACCATTTAAAAGTTATTATGGGAATTGTACAGATAGAATGAAAGACATCTTTAAAGAAAAATATGATGATATATTTGCAATTGAATTAGGATTAAGTTCAGACACATATTTAGCTGATATGATTTCAGAATTAGAAAATAAAACATTTGTAACAAATTCGGATGCACATTCTTTACCTAAAATTGCTAGAGAATATAATAAAATGCTTGTAGAAGATATATCATTTAAAGAAGTTCCTAAATTAGGGAAATATCATAGAACTTATTGTGATAATTGTGAAACAGCGATAGAAACAAAAGAACCTGTAGAAAAATGTCCTCACTGTGGAAGTGATAAAGTAACATTTGGCGTTTTTGATAGAATTGAATTAATAAAAGATAAAGAAAAAAGTACCAGCCCTGAAATAAGACCACCATATATTTATCAAGTACCATTGGGATTTGTTCCAGGTGTAGGGGGAAAAACTGTTGAAAAATTATTAGATACTTTTGAAACAGAGATGAATATTCTACATAAATTATCAAAAGATGATATTGAAGCAGTAGTAGGAGAAAAAGTAGCTAATAAAATTGAAGAAGCAAGAACTGGTAAAAGTAAAGTACATTCTGGTGGCGGAGGCAATTATGGAAAAATAGAATAAAGTAATAGGAATAAAAAATGCCTTATTGCATACACATTATGTAAGAAATATATGTATGGGTGAGGCGCTTTTTATGGAATTTTTAAAAAAGCATATAATACAAAATTATAAAGAATATGTAATAATGATGGCATTTTTTATACTCGGCATATTTTTAGGTGTATTTTTTGTAAATCAAGAAGATACTGCACAAAGTACAGAAATGGGGCAGTATTTAGGAGAATTCATAGAAGATTTAAAAAATACAGATACAGTAAACCAAATGGATATATTAAAATCAAGTGTATATGATAAATTATGTTTAACAATCGGTATTTGGTTTTTTGGAACGACAATTATTGGTATTCCAATTGTTTTAGGACTTGTATTATATAGGGGATTTTGTTTAGGATATACAATTGCAATTTCAGTTTCTTTTATGGGATTTACAAAAGGATTTTTATTTATAGTAATTACATTATTGTTACAAAATATCGTATTTATTCCAGCATTAATTGGACTTTCTGTAAGTGGGTTTAAATTTTATAAATCTATCATTAAAGATAGAAGAAAAGAAAATATAAAAGTATCCTTTATAAGGCATACAATATTTTCTACAATAATGTTATTACTAATGGTAATTTCTTCTTTTATTGAAGTTTTTATTTCTACAAATTTACTAAAAATTCTTGTAGGATATTTTTAAAATAAAAACTAAAAAAAATTTTTAAAATCTATTTACTTTTTTAAAATAGTTTGATATAACATATGTAGTTTATGTAAATGTATCATAACGTGTAGGGGGAAATAATATGGAAAAACAAATTAAACTTTTTTTGAAATTTATTGAGGTAGAGAAAAAATTATCAAATAATACATTGCAATCATATAATAGAGATTTACAACAATTTCAAGATTATTTAAATGAAAATGGTATACGTTATACACATGTACATGAGGAACATATAAAAAATTATATAGAAAAATTACATGAAATGGGGAAAAAGCCTTCTACAATATCTAGAAGTATTGCTTCAATTCGTTCTTTTTATCAATTTTTAGTAAGAAAATCTAAAGTAAAAGAAGATCCAACAGAAAAAATTCAATCACCAAAAATTGAAAAACGCGTGCCAAGTGTACTAACTTCTAAAGAAGTAGAATTATTATTAGAGCAACCAAATGATGTAGATTTAAAAGGAATTAGAGATAAAGCTATGTTAGAATTTGCTTATGCAACAGGTATGAGAGTAACAGAAATAATATCTTTAAATGTAGAGGATATTAACCTTGAAGAAGGGGACCGCATCCAGTCAATCGACGGCACATCAGTCGACAGCTGGGCGCATATGACACAGCTGATCCAGGAAGGTGAAGGCAATCCGCAGGAACTTGTCATTGACTCAGGCGGAGACACCCGCACAGAAACGTTTGCACCGGCTGTCGAAACAACTGAACTTCCGGACGGCACGGAACAGCAGCGTCTGATTATCGGTGTCGGCAGAGCATTTGAAGACGGAATCATTGCACCAATCTGGTGGGGAGTCGAGGAAACTGTCTCCAGCATGTCATTAATATTTGAACTCGTTGTTAATATGATTGGCACGATTTTCGCAGGCACATTCAGTTTTGATATGCTTAACGGCCCGGTCGGTATTTATAAAGTGACGGAATCCGTTGCTTCACAGGGTATCTTAGTGCTGATGAACTTCACTGCACTGCTCAGTGTGAATTTAGGTATAATGAACTTACTGCCGATCCCGGCAC
>CANQJY010000043.1 GCA_947624365.1 uncultured Clostridia bacterium | reverse complement strand
CCCATTCTTTCAGGACCATATTCTGGAAATCCTTGAATATATTTTCCTGTATTAAAAGCTGCATCGGCTAATAGCAAAGAAGCAGTTTTAGCACCTTGGCCACCTCTACCATGCCATCTTATTTCAATCAAATTACTCATCAGAATTGCCTCCTTTTTGTTCATTATTTTGTTTATCGTCATCATCTTTTTTTGATTTTGGAATAACGATATTTTTAGGCTTATTATCACATTTCGGCTTTACTGTGTTCAGATGTCCATAAACAGGTGAAATTTCTAAATTTTCGCCATCACCTGAAACAATTTCTAATTTTTTCTTATCTTCCTCCATGAGATTACCTCCTTTTGCTCATACTATCATAAATGAAAAAAATTGGCAACAAAAATTCTTAAAAAACATTGTAAAAATTGAAAATATATAGTAAAATATGGAAAAGAGATAAAGGAAGGAATTTATATGGACAACCCAAAAGCAATAATAGAAGCTATTTTATTTGCAACAGGAAAAGAGGTTAATATACAACAATTAATGATAGCATTAGAATTATCTAAGGAAGAAGTTGAAAAAATAATTCAAGAAATGCAGTCAGAGATAAACCAAAATCCGCAAAGAGGAATAGAAATTATAAAAATAGAAGATAGCTATCAAATGGTTAGTAAAAAAGAATATTATGAATATATATATCCAGTTATTGATCAAAGAGCAAAACCAAATTTATCAAATGCAGCAATCGAAACCTTAGCAATAATTGCATATAACCCTAGAATTACAAGAGCAGAAATAGAAGCTATTAGAGGAGTAAACGCAGATGGTTGCATATATAAACTAATGGAATATAATTTAATTGAAGAAGCAGGAAAATCAGATTTACCAGGAAAACCGATGACATATAAAACAAATCAGGAATTTTTAAAAATGTTTGGATATACATCTTTAAATGATTTACCAGAATTGCCAAAATACAAATTAGATGCAAACAAACAAATTGTTATAGACGAATTAATAGAAGGGAATGAAGAAAATGAGGTTATCACAAACGGGAATGGGCACAACTAAATTAAGCAATATTGATACTATGTACCCAGGGCAAAGTATTTTGTTGCAAACAGGACAACTAGTACAATATGGAGCAGGAATATTTGGATATAATACGATACCACTTTTAGTAAGAAGAAATATAGAAAAAATTATTGTTGATACATTAAATAAATATGGTTGTATAGAAGTATTATTGCCAACATTACAACCAGATACTATCTGGAAAAATTCAGGAAGATATAATCAATATGTTGATGATGGAACAATGCTTATTACAGAATCAAACAAAGGAACATTTTGCTTAGCACCAACTGGAGAAGAAGCAATGTTAGAATTTGCAAGAGAAAAATTAAAATCATATAAAAATTTGCCAGTTACATTTTATCAGATAGGAGAAAAATACAGAAATGAAATTAGAACAAGAGGATACTTATTAAGAGGAAAATCATTTCCAATGCTAGATGCCTATAGTTTTGATATTGATGAACAAGCAATGGAAAAATCATATAAAATAGTAAGAACAGCATTTTTAGAAATATTTGAAAAAATAGGATTAAATGTTATACCAATAGTTGCAGATAATGGTGCAATGGGAGGAAAAAAATCAGAAGAATTTATGCTAATATCTGACCAGGGAGAAGACAAAATTCTTTATGATGAACAAACAAAAATAGGATTAAATACAGAAATTTTAGAAAAAGAAAATTATGAGGAATATTTAAAAGAAGAATATGGAATTGAAGATATTTCAAATTTTAAAGAAATACGTACAATGGAATTAGGACACATTTTCCAATTAGGCACAAGATATTCAGAGATTATGAATGGAAAATATATAAATCAAGATGGAAAAGAAGCTCTATACTACATGGGATGTTATGGAATAGGAGTTAGTAGAACACTTGCAGCATTATATGAACAATGTGTTATAAATGATGAAAAATGGGGACCATGTGGATTTGTTTTACCAAAATCGGTTGCACCATATCAAATACAAATTGTACCAAAAATAGAAAATCCAGAAAAAGTAGAATTTGCAAATTGGTTATATCAAACATTACAAAGTCAAGGGATAGGAGCAATTTTAGATGATAGAGAAACTGTTACAATGGGAGCCAAAATTAAAGATTGCAAAATATTAGGAACACCATATTTAATAGTTATAGGAGATAAACAAGAAGGCAAAACATTAGAACTTGAAAACATGAAAACAGGAGAAAAAGAACTTATAACAGTAGAAAATTTAATAAAAAGGTTAAAATAATTAGAAAGGAAAGGGAAAAAATATGGATATGAAGTATTATGATAAATCATTATATAAAACAGAACAAAAAGTAACAATCATATTAACAATTTTAATTACATTTGTAATTGGCTTTTTAATTGGATACTGGAGTAGGGGATTTGAAAATGAAACTATTTCACAAAATGATGTTGTACAAGAAATGCAAAATGAAGTAAATTAATAGAAATGAGGAAATATATAATGGAAGATTTAAAACAAAAGGCAAAAGAAGTTAGAAGAGGCATTATAGAAGCGGTTTATAACGGACAATCTGGACATCCAGGAGGCTCACTTTCTATAGCAGATATTTTAACAGTTTTATATTTCCAAGAAATGAATATCGACCCTCAAAATCCAAATTGGGAAGACAGAGATAGATTTGTCTTATCTAAAGGACATTGCTCACCAGCATTATATGCAACATTAGCAAATCGTGGATTTTTTGATGTAGAAGAATTAAAAACATTTAGAAAAATTGATAGCCGTTTACAAGGACATCCAGATAAAAAGCATATACCAGGAGTTGACATGACTTCAGGTTCTTTAGGGCAGGGGCTATCTGTAGCTAATGGAATGGCTATTGCAGGTAAATTAAATAATAAGACATATAGAGTATATTGCATATTAGGAGATGGCGAAATAGAAGAAGGGCAAATATGGGAAGCAGCAATGACAGCTAATAAATATCATTTAGATAATCTATGTGTAATTGTAGATAATAACAGTTTACAAATTGATGGTAAGATTGAAGAAGTTATGAGTCCATACCCAATAGATGAAAAATTTAAAAGTTTTGGATTTGAAATTATTAAAATAGATGGGCATAATATAGAAGAAATTATAAAAGCATTTGAAGTAGCTAGAAATATAAAAAACAAACCAACTTGCATAATTGCATCTACAATTAAAGGTAAAGGTGTTTCATTTATGGAAAACCAAGTAGGTTGGCATGGAAAAGCTCCAAATGAAGAACAATATAATAAAGCAATGGAAGAATTAAGATAACAAATTGCGTATATTTTAATGAAAACCGTTGACAAAAAAACAAAAGCATGATAAAATAATGAACTGTAATCCGCTTAGTCAAGGTACCAAAACACTAATTTTATATTAGTTACCTTATTTAAGGATTAGCGAGTATACGAATAAGGAGGTGCATTTTAAATGTACGCAATCATCGAAAGTTGTGGAAAACAATACAAAGTAGCAGAAGGAGATGTAGTATTTTTTGAAAAATTAGATGCAGAGGAAGGTAAAAAAGTAACATTTGACAAAATCATTCTTGTATCTGAAGAAGGAAAAATACAAGTAGGAACTCCATATGTAAAAGGTGTAAAAGTAGAAGGTAAAGTTATTTCACATGGTAAAGGCAAAAAGATTATTGTTTTCAAAATGAAACCAAAAAAGAATTATAGAAGAAAACAAGGTCATAGACAACCATATACAAAAGTAGAAATTACATCAATAAAAACAGCTACAGCAAAAAAAGAGACAACAACTAAAAAAGAAACAGCAACTAAAAAAGAAGAAGTAGCAAAAACAGCAACAGCTACAAAAACAACAAAAAAAGAACAAGCATAAATAAATTAAAACCGAAGGGAGTGAAAAAACATGGCACATAAAAAAGGGCAAGGTAGTAGCCATAACGGTAGAGAGAGTGAGTCAAAACGTCTTGGCGTAAAAAGAGCTGATGGACAATTTGTATTAGCAGGAAATATTTTAATCAGACAAAGAGGAACTAATGTGCACCCAGGTGTTAATGTAGGTAAAGGCAGTGATGATACTTTATATGCATTAATTGATGGAAATGTTAAATTTGAAAGAAAAGGTAGAGATAAAAAACAAGTTAGTGTTTATCCAGTAGAAGCCTAAATTAGATAAATAGAAAAGAAGCGAAAGCTTCTTTTTTTTAAATATAAAAAAAATTCAAAAAACCCATTTACAAATTAGAAAAAATTGTATACAATGTATACGAAGAAAAATGTCAAAAAACGAAAGAAAATGAAGAAAGAGGGATATCAATGAAAATATTGATGTTAACTTGGGAATACCCACCAAGAGTAGTAGGTGGTATATCAAGAGTGGTATATGATTTATCAAAAACATTATTAAAAGATGGACATGAAGTAACAGTAGTTACATATAGAGATGGAGATGTACCATATTTTGAAGATGATAAAGGTGTTAAAGTATATAGAGTAGACAACTATATGATAAATCCAAATAATTTTATAGATTGGATTATGCAATTAAACTTTTCTATGGTAGCAAAAGTAAATCAATTAATTGCGGAACAAGGCAATTTTGATGTAATACATGCACATGATTGGTTAGTTGCAAATGCAGCAAAAACGATAAAAAATTCATACAACATACCAATTGTATCTACAATTCATGCAACAGAAGCAGGCAGAAATAGTGGAATTCATGATGAAACACAGAGATATATAAATGATACAGAATGGATGCTAACATATGAATCTTCAGAAGTAATTGTGAACAGTAATTATATGAAAAATGAATTACAAAGGCTATTTGGATTACCATATGAAAAAATAAATGTAATACCAAATGGAGTAAACTCAAATTTATATAGCGGTATTGAAAGAGATTATGATTTTAGAAGACGATTTGCTATGGACAATGAAAAAATCATATTATTTATGGGAAGATTAGTTTATGAAAAAGGAGTACAACACTTAATTTCAGCTATGCCAAAAATATTAGAAGGATATCATGATGCCAAACTAGTAATTTGCGGAAAAGGTGGAATGTTAGAAGAATTAAAACAGCAAGTCAATTCTATGGGAATATCAGAAAAAGTATATTTTGCAGGATACATGCAAGGCAAAGATGTACAAAAAATGTATAAAGCAGCAGATGTAGCTGTATTTCCAAGTACATATGAACCATTTGGAATTGTGGCATTAGAAGCGATGCTATCAGAAAATCCAGTTATTGTATCTGATATTGGAGGATTAAATGAAATAGTAGAACACAAAGTAAATGGAATGAAAACATATTGTGGTAATCCAAACTCAATAGCAGATTCAATTTTAGAAGTATTATATGACCATAAACTATGTGCAGAAATCACAAAAAGAGCAAAAAACAAAGTGAGAAATGAATATAATTGGAGCAAAATTGCACAAGATACACACTTTGCTTATCAAAAAGCAATTTGTCAATCTGTTGCAGAAAAACAAAAAAGACAACTTGAACAAGAAAGAGCTAGAAAAACCAAAAAAGCAGATAATTCAGAAAATCAAATTACTAATTTACTTAATTTCCGAAAACGACAAGTATATGCATAGAAATGTCCCATTTGTCCAATTGGGGACGGTCCTTTTTTGGACATTTGAAAACAAATGTCCAAAAAAGGACCGTCCCCAATCGGACAAAATTTTTTTTTAAAAGTTTGCATTTTCTACAAATTTAGCAAAAATATAGTGTATAATATATGGAGGAAGATATGTCAGAATTTAAATCTGGTTTTGTAACAATTATTGGAAGAACTAATGTTGGAAAATCAACACTAATTAATTTATTGGTTGGTGAGAAGGTAGCAGCCATTGCAAATAAAGTACAAACAACTAGAACTGCTATTAAAGGTATTGTAAACAGACAAAATTCACAAATAATTTTTACAGACACACCAGGAATTCACAAACCAAAACATAAATTAAATGAGACTATGGTAGAAACATCTTTTACAAGTTTAAAAGATGCAGATATTATTCTATTTTTAGTTGAAGCAACAAGTAAAGACATAGGAAAAGGAGACAATCTAATCATTCAAAAAATCCAAGAATCAAATCAAAAAGCGATATTAATTATTAATAAAATTGATCTAGTAAAAAAAGAAGACCTATTACAATTAATTGAAAAATATAGAAATCAATATCCATTTGAAGCTGTTATACCAATTTCTGCATTGCAATCAAAATATAGAAATATTATTTTAGACGAGATTGAAAAGCACTTAAAACAAGGACCTGCATATTATGATATTGAAGAATACACAGATCAAACTGTTAGACAACTTGCAGAAGAAACCATTCGTGAAAAAGCATTAACATTATTAAAAGACGAAGTACCACATGGAATTTATGTAGAAGTTGAAAAATTGCAATTACGTAAAAATAAAGAAAAAAAAGATATATATGATATTGAAGCAACAATATATTGTATAAGAGAATCACATAAAGGAATTATAATAGGAAAGAATGGTGAAATGTTGAAAAAAATAGGTAGATTAGCTAGAATTGAAATGGAAGAAAATTTTGGATTAAAAGTAAATTTAAAGACATGGGTCAAAGTAAAAGAAAATTGGTTGGACAATCCAAGTATTGTCAATAAATTTAAACTCAAATAGAATAAAAATACCAAAAATGCACAAGATAAAAAGGGAGATGATAGCATGATAAAAAAGATAGCATGGGAAACTTTTAAGAACACAGGTGATATAAATACCTTTTTAGAATTAAAACAAATTGAAGATATAGAGCAACAAATAGACAAAGAAACAAACATAGAAGAAATACAAAATATACAAAAAATAACGAATGTAAATTTGGAGGATATATGTCAATAACAAAGATAAACGGGATTGTATTATCTGAAAATAATATGGGAGACTACGATAAAATGTTAACAATGTTAACACCAAATTTAGGGAAAATATCTTGTAGTGCAAAAGGCGCCAGAAGACCCAACAGTAGTCTCCTTGCTGGTACACAAATGTTTTGCTTTGGTGAATATTTGATGTATAAAGGAACAAGTACATATCATATAAATTCTTGTGAAACAATAGAAATGTTTTATAAAATTAGAACAGATTTAGATAAACTAAAATATGCAATCCATATGAATAAAATAATTTTAGATGTAACAGAAGAAAATGAGAATTGTTACAACATATTGCAATTATTTTTGAATACTTTATATACAATTGCAGAAACAGACAAAAATTTGGATTTAGTACTTTCAATTTTTAAATTAAGATTGTTATGCCTCTTAGGATTCACTCCTAGAATATTAGAATGTACAAATTGCAAAGAAAAAGAAAATTTAAAATTTTTTAGCATAAAAGATAATGGATTTAAATGTGAAATATGTAGCAAACAAGATAAATCTAGTATACAAATATCTCAAAGTACACAAAATGCTATTAAATATGTAGTAACTGCACCAGCTAAAAAACTATTTTCATTTGAATTAAAAGATGAATCATTAGAAGAATTTAAATTAGTCACAAAGATTTATTTTAACCAAAAATTAGAGAAAGAATACGTATTAGAGAATTTATTCTAAAACTTTTAGAAAAATGTTGAAAAAAACGAAAATAACATATATAATATGAACAGGAAGGAGCGATAAGTATGAAAATTAAGATAACAGGAAAAGAACTAAAGGTAACAGAGGCATTAAATGATTATGTCGAGAAAAAATTAGATAGAATTGAAAAGTATTTTGAAGATGCAGAAGCAGATGTTACATTAAGAACAGAAAAAAATGAACAAATTGCAGAAATTTATGTTGTAGCAAATGGAGAGAAGTTCAGAGCATTAACAGAAGATAAAGATTTATATGCATCAATTGATAAAGATATTGATATTCTTGAAGGACAAATTAGAAAATCAAAAACGAGAAAAGAAAAGATGATGAGAGAAGGCTCTATTCGTAATATGGAAGTTCAAACAGGAGATGACAATGAAGTAATAAATGAAATTATAAAAACATCATATTATGAGATTAAACCAATGCTACCAGAAGATGCAATGCTTAAATTACAAGAAAAACCAACACATAACTTCTTAGTTTTTATCAATGTAGAAACAGGTAAAGTTAATGCTATACATAAATTAAAAGATGGAAAAAATTATGGATTAGTAGAGCCAGAGGCATAAAATCCAAGAAGGTGTTCTTCAGTCGATAAATGCTTAACTGGTGACTTCTAATCGAAAAATCCTCAGTGATGGAAAAGTTTTGAAGGCACAAAGGAGAGTGAAAAATAAAAATTTCACTCTCCTATTACTTTTTTATATAATTATATGATATAATAATTGATAAGAAATTAGAAGGAATGATAATAATGGGGAATATAAGAAAATATTATGAAAATACAGAAGGAGCTTCACCAAATCCAATGGTCAAAAAATTCATAGATATGAATATTAACCCTACAAATGCTATTGACTTAGGATGTGGTGCTGGCAGAGATACTATATT
>CANQJY010000042.1 GCA_947624365.1 uncultured Clostridia bacterium | reverse complement strand
CCTAAATTATTAGATTTTTTAGGAGATAGTGTTATTGTTGCACACAATGCAAATTTTGATATGGGATTTTTAAAACAAAATGCTAAATCATTAGGATATGAATTTAATTATACTTATATTGATACCTTAAGCTTAGCTAAAGATTTATTTCCAGATTACAAAAAATACAAATTAGGAAAAATTGCAGAAAATTTAGGAATTAAAGTAGAAGTAGCTCATAGAGCATTAGATGATGTAGATACAACAGTAAAAGTATTTAAAGTTATGCTAGAAATGTTACAAAAAAGAGGAGCAAAAACCATTGAAGACATTGATAGGGTAGCACAAGATAAAGAAGCAAAAAAGGAAGAATACAAAAAGTTAAAAACATATCATGCAATTATTTTAGCAAAAAATTATATAGGATTACGTAATTTATATAGATTAATATCTTTATCTCATTTACATTATTTTTATAGAAAACCACGCATTTTAAAAAGTTTATTTAAAAAATATTCAGAAGGTTTAATTATAGGTAGTGCATGTGAAGCAGGAGAATTATATCAAGCTATTGAACAAGGAAGAACAGATGAAGAAATTGAACAAATTGCACAAGAATATGACTATTTAGAAATTCAACCAATTGCAAATAATCAATTTTTAATCAGAAATGGAACAGTAAGAGATGAAGAGGAATTACGTGATATTAACAGAAAAATTGTACAGTTAGGGGAAAAATTAAATAAATTAGTAGTTGCAACAGGAGACGTACATTTTATGGATCCACAAGATGAGATTTATAGACGTATTTTAGAAGCAGGACAAAAATATGAAGATGCAGATAACCAAGCACCTTTATATTTAAGAACAACAGAAGAAATGTTACAAGAATTTAGCTATTTAGGAGAAGAAAAAGCATATGAAGTTGTTGTAACAAATACAAATAAGATATCAGATATGTGTGAACAAATTAGCCCAATATCACCTGAAAAATGTCCACCACATATTCCAGGTTGTGAGCAAACAATTAAAGATATTGCATATAATAAGGCACATGAATTATATGGAGAAGATCTACCAGAAATTGTACAAACTCGATTAGATAAAGAATTGGAATCTATAATAAAAAATGGATTTTCAGTTATGTACATTATTGCACAAAAATTAGTATGGAAATCAAATGAAGATGGATATATTGTGGGCTCAAGAGGATCAGTAGGTTCATCATTTGTAGCTAATATGACAGGTATTACAGAAGTAAATTCTTTGCCACCACATTATAGATGTCCAAATTGCAAGTATTCAGATTTTACAGATTATGGCTATAAAAACGGATATGATTTGCCAGATAAAGAATGTCCAAAATGTGGACATAAACTAATGAAAGATGGTATGGATATTCCATTTGAAACTTTCTTAGGATTTAATGGTGATAAAGAACCAGATATTGACTTAAACTTTTCAGGAGAATATCAAGCAAAAGCTCATCGCTATACTGAAGTAATATTTGGAAAAGGCACAACATTTAAAGCAGGAACAATAGGAACAGTAAAAGATAAAACGGCATATGGATATGTAAAAAACTATTTTGAAGAAAGACATATTCCAATAAATCAAGCGGAAATTAATCGTTTATCAAGTGGATGTACAGGAATAAAAAGAACAACAGGGCAACATCCAGGAGGAATTATTGTTGTTCCAAAAGGAAGAGAAATTTATGAATTTTGTCCTGTACAGCATCCAGCAGATGATCCAAACTCAGATATTATTACAACACATTTTGATTATCATTCAATTGATAATAATTTACTAAAACTTGATATACTAGGTCATGACGATCCGACTGTTATTCGTATGTTACAAGATATTACAGGAATTGATCCAACAAAAGTACCACTTGATGATAAAGAAACCATGTCAATTTTTAGTTCGACAAAAGCACTTGGTGTTACTACAGAACAAATAAAAACAGAAGTAGGAACTTATGGAATACCAGAATTTGGAACAAAGTTTGTTAGAGGAATGTTATTAGAAACAAAACCAACAACATTTAATGAATTAATATGTATTTCAGGATTATCACATGGCACAGATGTATGGGTAGGAAATACACAAGATTTAATTAAAGAAAAAACTGTAACATTAACAGAAGCTATTTGCTGTCGTGATGATATAATGATATATCTTATCAAACAAGGATTACCATCAAATTCAGCATTTAAAATAATGGAAACAGTTCGTAAAGGAAAAGCATTAAAAGAATCAAAATGGCCTGAATATGTAAAAATGATGAGGGAGCATAATGTACCAGATTGGTATATTAAATCTTGTGAAAAAATACAATATATGTTTCCAAAAGCTCACGCAGTAGCATATGTAACGAACGCATTTAGAATTGCTTGGTTTAAGGTACATGAGCCTAAAGCATATTATGCAGCATTTTTCTCAATCAGAGCATCAGATGATTTTGACTATGAAATTATGTGTCAAGGAAAAGAAAAAGTAAAAAATAAAATGAAAGAAATTGATTTACTAGGGAATAATGCAACTCAAAAAGACAAAACAATGTATCCTGTATTAGAACTTGTGTTAGAAATGTATGAAAGAGGAATTAATTTCTTACCAATTGACTTATATTTATCTAGTGCAACTAAATTTATAGTAGAAGAAAATGGAATACGACCACCATTAAACAGTATTCCAGGACTAGGAACAGTTGCGGCAGAAGGAATTGAAAATGCAAGATCAGAAAGAAAATTTATGTCAATTGATGACTTGAAAATGCGTTCAAAAGTAGGAACATCAGTAACAGATTTATTAAAAAAATTTGGATGCTTAGATGGAATGAGCCAAAGCAATCAAATTAGTTTATTTGGATAATATAAAAAAAGTATGTGTAATAAAAAAACACATACTTTTTTGCAAGGTTTTATTAACGAGGAAAATAAAAATGTTCCCCGTTAACAGTCACAAAATCCAGAAGTTTTACTGTTTTACGGTTGTAAATGATAAAGTATGACTCAATATCTTCTGAGATACGAATAGATAGGATTTTTTTAGTTATTGGATTCCGAACAACTTTGATTTCTGGATGCTCATCTTGGAAAGTTTTCCAATTTGATTCCAACCTTTTTCCTTTCATCGATTATCCCTCCTTGCACGATATAAGTTGAGTAATAGTATTATATCACTTGAATAATATAAAATCAATTCTATTTATAAAAAAACAATAAATTTGACTAAATTTCTTGACAAAGAGGGGCAATTTAGTATAGATTATAATCAAGATACACATGATATAATTATGTAACGAATAGAGGGGATAGAGATGAAAGATACATTTTATATTACCACACCCATATATTATCCAAGTGGTAAATTTCATATAGGAACAGCATATACAACGGTATTAGCAGATAGTCTAAAAAAGTTAAATCAATTAAAAAATAAAGACACATATTTATTAACTGGAACAGATGAACATGGGCAAAAGATACAACAAGTGGCAATGAAAAACGGAAAAGAACCAAAAGAATATGTAGATGAAATGGCAGACATGGCAAAAAAATTATGGAAAACTATGGAAATAGAGTATAATGATTTTATTCAAACTACAGAAAAACGCCATGAAGTAATTGTACAGAAAGTGTTTGAAAGATTATTAGCACAAGGTGATATTTATAAAGGAAAATATGAAGGCATGTACTGTGTTCCTTGCGAAACATATTTTACAGAAACACAATTAGTAAATGGCAAATGCCCAGATTGCGGAAGAGATGTTATAAAAATGGAAGAAGAAGCATATTTTTTCAATATGAAAAAATATGCGGATCGTCTACTTGAATACTATGAAACTCATCCAGATTTTATTAAACCAGAATATCACAAAACAGAAATGATTAATAATTTTATAAAACCAGGATTAGAAGATTTATGTGTAACAAGAACTAAATTTGACTGGGGAATTCCTGTATTATCAGACCCAAAACATGTAGTATATGTATGGTTAGATGCATTATTAAATTATATAACAGCATTAGGATATTTATCAGAAGATGATACATTATTAAAAAAATACTGGCCAGCAAATGTTCAAATAGTTGGGAAAGACATTGCTCGTTTCCATTTAATATATTGGCCAATATTCTTAATGGCATTAAATTTGCCACTTCCTAAAACAATATTAGTACACAACTGGATTGTAATGAAAGATGGTAAAATGTCAAAATCAAAAGGAAATGTTATTTATCCAGAAACTTTAGTTGAACGCTATGGATTAGATGCCACAAGATATTTTTTACTAAGGGAAATGCCTGTTAATCAAGATGGAATTTTTTCACCAGAAGCATTTATAGAAAGATACAATTTCGATTTATGCAATGATTTAAGCAATCTTGTAAATAGAACTGTATCAATGGTTAACAAATACTTTGACGGAAAAGTTCCAGAAAATCAAACACATGCAAATCCTATAGATGAACAATTTGAAAAAGAAGCACAAAATCAAATCATACAATTTGAAGAAAAAATAGAAAATTTTGAAATTGCAGATAGCTTAAAAGAAATTTGGCAATTAATAGCCAGAACAAATAAATATATTGATGAAACAGCACCATGGCAATTAGCAAAAGAACAAGAAACAGAAAAATTAGCTTCTAGCATGTATCATTTAATAGAATATATAAGAAAAATTGCAATTTTAATTTCACCTTTTATGAAAGATACGGCTCAAAACATTTTTAATCAAATTGGAATTAAAGACAAAAAACTTCAAATGTGGGATACATTAAAAACAAATATTAAATTAGAAAATATACAGGTAATTCCACAAGGTGAACCAATCTTTATGCGTCTAAAAGCAGATGAAGAAATAGAATATCTAAAAAATATTATGAAAGGTAATTAAATATATATACAAAAGAACTTCAGTAAAATTTTATTGAAGTTCTTTATGTTTAGGATTGATACATTCAAAAAAAAGGTGTATAATAATGTAGTAATTTGTTGGAAATGAAGGAATGAAAAACGATGAAAAAGAAACGAGAAAACATGTATTTATATATGTTGACGCTAAGAGATATAGAGTATCACAATCAAAAAAGAAAGAAACAAATATCAGTAATGTTATTAATCTTTGCAATTATTTTAATTATAATTATAGTGCTTTTGTCAAAAAATATAAAAGAATTACAAAAAGCAAAAGCATATGAAGAAGAAGTTATTAGTTATCAAGATGAACAAAAGCGAATAGAGGAAGAGCAAAGATTAGCGGAAGAACAACGCAGAAAGGAAAGATTACCACAAGTAACTGAAGAAGCAAAGCAAAAATTTGATAGTATATTTCATTCAGAAACAAAAAGAGCATTTCTAACATTTGATGATGGACCATCATCTGTAACACCAACAATTTTACAAACATTAAAAGAAAAAAATATAAAAGCAACATTTTTTATGTTAGGATCAAATGTACAAAAATTACCAGAAACAGTAAAACAAGTATTTGAGGAAGGACATTACATTGCAAATCATGGGTATTCTCATGTGTATTCTGCAATATATTCATCTCCTCAAACTGTATTAGATGAATACAACCAAACAAATGAAGCCATAAAAACTGCAATAGGTGAGCCAGATTTTAATTCACATTTATTTAGATTTCCAGGAGGATATGCAGGAGGAAAATATGCAGAAATAAAAAAGCAAGCAAAAGAACTATTGTTGCAAAACGAAATATATAATATTGATTGGAATTGTTTATCAGGAGATGCAGAAACAAGTCAACCAACGGCAGAATATATTATGAACAGATTGCAAGTTACATCAGCAGAAAAAAATAGTATTGTTGTTTTAATGCATGATGCACAAGCAAAAAAAATAACAGCAGAAATGTTACCCAAAATTATTGATTATTTGGCAGAACAAGGATATGAATTTAAAACATTTTATGATATTTTTTGAAGGGAGTTATTAAAGTGCCAAGAAAAAAGAAGCTAAATCTAGAACCAGAAATTGAACAAAAATTGGAATATTTAGGATTATCATTAGATAAATTACCAAAAGATATTTTGGAATACGAACCATTGAATTACCGTGTTCCAAGAGGTTATGATGAAAAACAATATAAACAATACAGATATATTCCAGTTAATCAAATTCAAATTTTAATGTCACCAACAAACAGACTAGATGACTTAGAAGAAAGATATAAAAAAGCAAGACCTTTATTACAATATCTGGATAGTCAAAATGAAGAAAATATATTAAAATATACAGTGTTCTTAAATATGTTAAAACAAGTAAGTATTGAAGATATTGAAAAAATGGAAGAAGAACAAAATAACTTATCAAAAGAAATACCATTCAAAGTAAAATTTGAAGGAAATTATTTATGGCAAATATATTATTCAGAAGCAACAAATAAATATTTTATGATTGTGCCAACAACAGATAGTGAGTATTCAGCATTTTTCTATTTATTAAAAAAGAAATTAGAGAACAACAGTGCAAATATGGTATATGTACCAGTTATAGGTGTTGATTATTCTAGAAGATATTTAAGCAAAGAAGCATTTGAAGATATTGAAAATTATTTATGGCTATTTACAAAAGAATGGCCATCAATATATGAAGTATATAATGAAAAAGACAATTTAAGCATCCATATAATAGGAGAAACATGTATATATGGAAAAATAAAAAGCTTATATCGTATAGTATTAAAAAATAATATAGAGGCAAATCATTTATACAAACTATTAAAAGCAATGTTCATTATGCAAACAGAAATACCGAATTATTTTGAATTTAAAACAGATGTAAGTTCAAAAGGAATATTAGAATATCGCTTTAAAGATAAAAAAATTGAATATGGTGAAATGGCTAATTTTATTAAAGAGCAGTATGCTTTTTGTATAAATGCAAAACAAGAAGTAGCAATAGAACTAGAAAAAGATTTAAAAAAATTAGAAGAACTTAAACAACTTGCAGGTGTTCAAGATATCGAATATCTTGAAAAAGAAAAACAAATTTCTACTTTTCTAGAATGTAAAAAAACGTTTTTTGGAAAATTCAAATATTATTTTAAATAAAATAAAAAGAAGAAAAAGCAAAAAGAAAATAATAAAAAAATAAAGCAAGATGTAGAAGTAGAAGAAGAAATAATTCCAGAAAAACAAGAAGAACCAATATTAAAAGAAGAATATGGTAGTAAAAGATATACAATAGAAGAATTAATAAAAAAATACAAAGAATTAGAACAAGAAGAAACAAAATTAAAAAATATAGTGATGGATATTAATGCTATCAAATTAAAAAATAAAAACATGGAAAAGAAAATAGAAAATGCAACACGATTTATTGAAGAAATTGATAAACATAAAAGAAGCATATTCGAATTTTGGAAATATAGTAATAAAGATGAAATGGCAGTTCTTCCAGAAGGAGAGGAAGAAGAAGTTGGTGTTGTAAAAAGAATTGAAAAAGCATTTGATTATTCTGAAGACTTTGAAAATTATGGAATTAATTTAGACAAGATACAAAGAAAAGAATTAACAGTTGATGAGATGGATAGTATTTATATTGCTACTACAAACATATTGGATATATTAAATAAACTGAAAACAAATACCTTAATACCTAAAGATGTAGAAAATATTTTAAAATTATTAAAAAAAGAATTAAGAGAAAATGAAGATGAATATGAAGAAGATGAATTTGACATTTTTGCTGGTATATCAGAAGATAGTACAAAGATTAAGAAAATAAGGAACAAATTACATCGAGAAACAGAAAAAGACAAATTTCATATTCTAGAAATAACTAAAATGACAAGACAAATTGGATTTAAACTAAGTTTAGAGCAAATTGTTAAAAATATAAAAAATGCTTTTGGAAAAGTACAATCTCCAGAAGATATAACTGTATATAAAGCAATTATAGGAGAAAAAATAGATGAAAATGAATTTAATGTATTTAATATGAATCCAGAAACGGAAATGAAAGAAATTTGCAAACAAGAAGGAAATAACATAAATTTATATAAACTTTCAGTGAAACAGGGGCAAGATATATTAGGATTTACAAATATTATATATTATGATAATAGAAATAAAACACTACCACTTGGAATGGATTTTTCAAGTAAAGTTATGGTAGATATTTCACAAATGGATTTAAACATAAAAAGATCAAGCACATTCCATATTGCAACATTAGAAAATGAAGAAGATGATTTTTCAAAAGTAATAGTAAAAAAAGTAACAGTATATGAATAAAGGAATAAAATATAGGGGCTATATATACCCCTATATTTTATTTTGGAGGGATGAAATTGAAATTTAAAAGAATATTTATTATTACAATAATTATTACGTTTTTCAGTTTTATGAATGCTTCATATGCTATTAGTCCATTATCAGACCCTATATATCAAGGGATTGATGTTAGTAATTGGCAAGGTTACATAGATTATGCAGAAGTAAGGAATAGTGGAATTGAAGTCGTATACATAAAAGCAAGTCAAGGAAGAAATATAAGAGACGCATATTTTGATTTAAATTATGAAAATGCAAAGAAAAATGGTTTAAAAGTTGGGTTTTACCATTTTTTAACAGCTACTAATACACAAGAAGCTGAGTTAGAAGCTAGATTTTTCGCATCAGTGATTTCTGGAAAAGTACCAGATTGCCGATTAGTTTTAGATTATGAAGTTTTTGGTGGAGTTGGAGTATCAGAAATTAATGAAATTGCAAGAGTATTCTTAGAAACTGTTCAAAGATTAACCAACAAAGAAGTGATGA
>CANQJY010000041.1 GCA_947624365.1 uncultured Clostridia bacterium | reverse complement strand
TGTATCTTTATTCTTTTTGTAATAATCTCGAAAATATTTGTTTTTCCTTTGTCTGATTAAGTTGTCTAATTTGTCATTTTTCACTTTTGAACCTCCTTGCATACATTTAAAATCAAGCTTGAAATTTATAATATATTATAGTATAATATATTTACATATATAAATTTATCACAAAAATATTTATAACAGTAAAATGTTCACAAAAATATAAAATTTGTATAAATAGATATTTTTGTTTACAAGAATAAATAGGGGGTGTTAGTGTGAAGAAATTAGAAAGTACAAAAGAAAGTAATAATATATATAAGGATTATGAAAGAGAAATTGAAAAAAACGCAAGAAATGAAGATATAAAAAGATTTGCAAAAAGTTTTAATAAATTGTTAGAAGAAAAAGGAATTACAAACAAACAATTTGCAGATGATACTGAAATCTCTCCTGCATCTATATCTAATTATAGAAGTGGAAAAACAATGCCTAGTAATGACATTTTAAGTATAATATCAAGTAAACTAGATGTAAGCGTTAATCATCTTTTAGGAATAGCCGAATGTAAAAAATATTCTGCTGAACAAGTACACAATATGTTAGGGTTAGATGAATATGCAATGGAGCATTTATATTCATTAAAACATAATCTTGAAGAAGTTAAATCTTTAGATGACGAAGAACCTATTTCTAACGTTTATGAGGAGCAATTAAAAATGTTAAGTTTGTTAATAGCAGATAAAAGGAATTTAATATATATTTTAAATTCTATTAAAAGATACATTGATAAGAAAGAAGAATTATTAACGTTGAAAGAACCAACAGATTTTTTAAAAAATAATAGGAAAGAAGATTTAACAAACGATATAATTCATATAAAAGCAGAAATTCAAGAATATTTATATATGAGTCTAGATTATATTGCAAATAAATTTTTAGAGGAAAAGGAGTAGTAAAAATGAAACCAGTAGTAATTTATGCTCGTTATAGTTCGCATAATCAAACAGAATGTTCTATTAAGGGGCAATTAAAAGTTTGTTATGAATATGCCCAAAAGAATAAATTAACAGTAATACACGAATATATCGACAGAGCAGAGACAGGAACAAATGATAATAGGGAACAATTTCAACAAATGTTAAGAGATAGTGAAAATAAAAATTTTCAAGGGGTGCTAGTATATCAGCTAGACAGATTTGCTAGAAACAGAATTGAAAGTGCAATAAATGAGGACAAACTTAATAAAAATGGTGTAGAACTTATATCAGCAAAAGAAAATTTTTCAAATGACCCAAGCGGAAAACTTTTAAAAGGTATGATTGAAAGTGTAAATGAATATTATTCAAATGAACTTTCTGTAAAAGTAAAAAGAGGGATGGGACTTAATGCAGACAAATATTATTATAATGGTGGTAGTGTTCCAATAGGTTTAAAACTTGAAACAGTAGAAGAATTAAATGGAGCATTTGGAAAAAAGATTAAGAAAAAGAAATTTGTAATAGACGAAGAAACAGCACCTATTGTTAGAAAAATATTTGAAATGTATAATAGCGGTAGTACAATAGTAAAAATACAACAATATCTAAAAACAAAAGGCTTAAAATATTCAGTATGTAAAGTTCGTACAGTGTTAGGAAATAAAAAATATATTGGAATATATACATATAATGAGATAGAAACGCCAAATGTAATTCCACAGATAATTGACAATGAATTATTTGAAGATGTGCAAAAGAAACTTGAAAAAAATAAAAAATCTCGTTCGAGATTAAAAACCAAAACAGAATATATTTTAACTACAAAATTATTTTGTGGAAACTGTAAAGAAATGATGGTTGGAGTTTGTGGAACATCAAAAAATGGCAAAATATACAACTACTATTCTTGTAATAACTCAAGAAAAAAGAAATGTCATAAACAGAATATTCCAAAAGATTATATTGAAAATATTGTAGTAGAAAGAGCAAGAAATATATTGACAGATGAACATATTAACGAAATCGCCAATAGAATTTATGAATTAGCACAAAAAGAAATGAATGACAACACAAATTTTAAAAGACTAAATAAACAATTAAAAGAAAATGAACAACAAAACAAAAACTTAATGGACAGTTTGAAAATGTGTAATATTGATAATGTAAGACAAAATATATTTGCCGAGATGCAGAAAATGGAGCAACAACGAAAAGAGATAGAAAAAGAACTATTATTGGAAGGTATGCAAAAAATTGATATAACAGTTCCAGAAATAAAGTTCTTTTTGAAGGAAATGAGGAGTGGAAAAATTGACGATAAAAATTATTGCAAAATGTTAGTTAATGTGCTAATATATAAAATATATTTATATGATGACAATTTGACGATTATTTTTAATTCACAAGATAAGCCATATAAGGAGAAAATACCGTCAATTGGAGAAATAGAGGCAAAACTGGCTGTGTGTTCTAATAAGGAATGCCCAGCCCAGCCCAGCCAATAAAATTGTCTTTAAACGCAGTTATTTCAAATGTTTAAAGACAATTTATTAATAAAAAATACAATAAACGTATTAAAAAACATTTCATATAATATCTTTTGTTAAGAAAGAATGTATAATAATCATAACTTCATCAAAAATTAAAATAGTTTAGAATAGAAAATATGAAAAGGGAAAAGTTTACAAATTAGAGAATTTGTGCTATAATTAATGTAAGGTGATTGATATGGGATTGGAAATGAGAAGAAGAAAAAAGAAAAAAATATAATCCGGATAATATCTTTAAAAATAAGAAAAAGTAATTTTATGTTTTAAGTATATAAATAGAGAATAGTACAAACTATTCTCTATTTAATATTAATTAAAATTCACAATTTTTAGGAGTCCTAGGGAAAGGAATTACATCACGGATATTTTGCATACCAGTTAAATACATAATAGCTCTTTCAAATCCTAAACCAAAACCAGCATGATTACAACTACCATATTTTCTTAAATCTAAATACCAATCATATTCAGAAATTGGCATATTCAATTCTTTCATGCGTGATATAAGTTTATCATAATCTTCTTCCCTTTGACTGCCACCGATAATTTCTCCAATACCAGGAGCTAATAAATCAGCTGCTGCAACTGTTTTACCATCTGGATTTTGTTTCATATAAAATGCTTTAATATCTTTAGGATAATCTGTCACAAATACAGGCTTTTTAAATATCTGTTCACACAAATAACGTTCATGCTCTGTTTGCAAGTCAACACCCCAAGAAACTTTATATTCAAATTTATCATTTGCTTTTTCCAATTCTTTTACAGCATCTGTATACGTAATTCTACCAAAATCAGAATTGATTACATTGTTTAATCTTTCTAATAATCCTGTATCAATAAAATTATTAAAAAATTCCATTTCTTCAGGACATTGCTCTAAAACATAAGAAAAAATATATTTAATCATATCTTCAGCCATATCCATATCATCATTTAAATCAGCAAAACAAATTTCAGGTTCTACCATCCAAAATTCTGCAGCATGTTTTACAGTATTAGAATCTTCTGCACGGAAAGTAGGACCAAAAGTATAAACATTACGAAAAGCCATTGCATAAGTTTCAGCATTTAATTGACCACTAACTGTTAAATGGGAAGGCTTTCCAAAAAAGTCTTTTGAGAAATCAACATCATTATTATCCGTTTTCGGAATATTTGATAAATCAAAAGAATTAACATTAAACATTTCTCCAGCACCTTCAGCATCACTAGATGTTAAAATAGGAGTATGAACATATACAAAACCCTTTTCTTGAAAATATTTATGAATAGCATAAGCTAAAACACTTCTTACACGGAACACGGCATTAAAAGTATTTGCTCTTGGACGAAGATGTGCGATTGTACGTAAATATTCAAAAGTATGGCGCTTCTTTTGAAGAGGATACTGATTGTCACTTAAATTATAAATAGATATTTTATTTGCATGAATCTCAAAAGGTTGTTTAGCATTTTCTGTTACAACAACAGTTCCTGTTACTTGAATTGAAGAACTAATTGTCAATTTTGCAATTTCATTAAAATTAATTAAACTTTCATCAAAAACAACTTGAATATTTTTAAAATAAGTACCATCATTTACTTCAATAAATCCAAAATTCTTAGAAACTCTAACCGTTTTCACCCAAGCCTCTAAAGTTATTTTTTTATTTTCATATTGCTTAAAATTTTGATATATATTTTTTACAAATAACTTGTCCATAACGACCTCCTTATACATGTACAAATTATACTGTATTTTTGAACGAAATGCAAGAAGATGTGTTGAATAAATTAAATTCAATTGATATAATGAAAAAGAATTAGAGAAGGTGAAATAAGATGATTTCTTCAATACAAACTAATAAGATAATTGAAACAGGGCTGATTATTAGAAAAGATACATTATTTTCTAAAGTACAAAGAATATGGAATACCATATTTTTTAAAGAAGAAATCAGTATAAAGAAAAAAATTGAGAAATATCTGATAAAGCCACAAAAACAAATAAAAAATATTATTATACCGCAAAATATACATATTGACAAACATTAAATATACGAATATAATGCAAATGCAAGAATGCAAATTTTATTAATAAGGAGAGATAGATATGAAAGCTGATGTTGTACTAGGAAGTTTCTACGGAGACGAGGGAAAAGGAAAAATAATTGACTATTTATCACAGACAGCTGATTTTGCTGTAAGATTTTCAGGAGGAAATAATGCAGGACATTCTATTGAAATTAATGGAAAAAAATTTGCCTTTCATTTAGTTCCATCAGGAATTCTAAATAAAAATACTATTGCTGTAATTGGAAATGGAGTTGTTGTAGATCCAAAAGTATTATTAGAAGAAATAAAACAATTAAAGGATAATGGATATGATGCAAAAAATTTACGAATTAGTGATAAGGCACATGTAATCTTTCCATATCATGTCCAAATGGATAAATTACAAGAAGGTTTAAGAGGAAATCAAAAAATTGGAACAACAAATAGGGGAATTGGACCAACTTATTGTGATAAATATGAGAGATGTGGCATTAGAATGGGAGACTTTGTAAATAAACGCTATGAAGAACAATTACGTAGAAATATAGAAGTAAAAAATAATATATTTAAAACATATGGATATGAAACATTTGATGCAGATAAAATGCTTGAAGAATATAATGCTTATGCTGATATCCTAAAAGAATATGTAGTGGATACAGTTGCTCTATTACATGAAGCAATAGAGCAAGATAAAAAAATTCTATGTGAAGGTGCACAAGCTACATTATTGGATATTGACTTTGGAAGCTATCCATTTGTAACTTCATCAAGCCCTACAGTTGGAGGAGTTTGTACTGGAACAGGAATTGGCGCAAAATATATAGGAGAAGTTTATGGAGTTTTAAAAGCATATTCTTCAAAGGTTGGCGAAGGACCATATATTACAGAACAAGATAATGAAATAGGAGATCAAATTAGAGAATTAGGATATGAATATGGAACAACAACAAAAAGACCTCGTAGATGTGGATGGCTAGATTTGGTTGCTTTGAGATATGCAGTTATGATAAATGGTTTAACAGGATTAGCAATAAACCATGTTGATACTATAGGAAAATTAGATAAAATTAAACTATGTGTAGGGTATAAAAAAGACGGAAAAGTTACTATGCAATATTCAACAGACATAGAAGAAATAGCAAAATGTGAACCAATATACGAAGAATTTGAAGGAAATTTTGGAGACATTAGTCACATCAAAAATAGAGAAGATTTGCCAGAAAATGCAAAGAAATATTTAAACAGAATTGAAGAAGTTGTTAAAGTACCAATTAAATTCATAGGTACAGGAGCAGGAAGGGATTGCATGATTGTATGTTAGAAATAGTAATAGCCTCTAATAATCAAGGAAAAATAAAAGAAGTACAAGAAATTTTATCAGATTATAAAATTATTTCCTTAGCAGAATTAGGAATAAAAATAGAAATAGAAGAAGATCAGGATACTTTCGAAAAAAATGCAATAAAAAAGGCAAAGGAAATGTCAAAAATATTGCAAGGAAAATTATGTATTGCAGATGATTCTGGGATTGAAATAGAATATTTAAATGGATTTCCAGGTGTGAAAACAAAAAGATGGTATTCTGGTACAGACCAAGAAAGAAATAAGGAAATTTTAAAGAAATTAAATGGGTTGCCAAAAGAAAAGAGAAAAGTAAAATTTATTACCTCAATTAGTATAGCAAAAGGAGAACAAGCAATTTCTAGTATAGGTATAACGGAAGGATATATTGCAACAAAACCAAGAGGAAAAAATGGATTTGGATTTGATGAAATATTTGAATTAGAAGATGGAAGAACACTTGCAGAAATTTCATCATATGAAAAAAATCAAATTAGTAGTAGAAGAAAAGCGATAGAAAGTATAAAAATAAAACTAGAAGAGGGAACTCTAAAATTTTAGAGGCTCTCTTCCTTTTTTCACTTTTTACGTAAAGAAAACATAATATATAACAAAACGTAAAAAGGAGGAGAAAGCATGTCAAGCTACATAATTAAAGGGGGAAATAGATTATCAGGAACAGTAAAAATTTCAGGGTCAAAAAATGCAGCTTTACCTATAATAGCTGCTTGTATACTAAATGAGGGAACTACAATTTTATACAATGTTCCAAACATACAAGATACTCAAATGATGTATGAAATAATAAAGATTTTAGGAGGGAGAGTACAAAAAAAGAAAAACAAAATAATAATAGATACAAGTACAATAGAAAAATATGAAATACCAGACATATTAATGCACAAAATGAGATCATCAGTAATAATAGTAGGAGCTATAATAGGCAGATATAAAACTGCCACATTTTCATATCCAGGAGGATGTGATATTGGTTCAAGACCAATAGATTTACATTTAAAAGCATTTGAAAAATTAGGAATAAATATTAGTAAAAACTATGGAAGTATTACTTGCAGTGCAGAAAAAATTATAGGAAACAAAATAGATTTAGATTTCCCAAGTGTAGGCGCTACAGAGAATGCAATTTTAGCGAGTGTATTAGCAGAAGGAAAAACAATGATTACAAATGCAGCAAGAGAACCAGAAATTATTGACCTACAAGAATTTTTAAATAAAATGGGAGCAAAAGTAAAAGGAGCAGGAACAGATAAAATAGAAATTGAAGGAGTAAAAAAGTTAAAGGAAATCAGTTATAACATTATGCCAGACAGAATTGAAACTGGTACATTTCTTTGTTTAACCGCAATTACAGGAGGAAATATTAAGTTAGAAAAAACAAATCCAAGCTATATTACACCAGTCATAAATAAATTAGAAGAGGCAGGATGTCAGATTCAAACGCAAAAAGAAACTATTAAATTACAAGCACCAAAAAAATTAAAAGCAGTTGATATTAAAACCATGCCATATCCAGGATTTCCAACAGATATGCAATCTATAATGGCAACAACATTCACAACAGCAAAAGGAACAACAATTATCATTGAAAATATATTTGAAAATAGATATAAATATGTACAAGAATTAAATAAAATGGGAGCAAAAATAACAGTAGAAGGAAAAAGTGCAATTATTAGGGGAATTAGAAAATTATATGGTGCAACAGTAAAAGCGACAGATTTAAGAGGAGGAGCAGCATTAGTATTAGCAGGTCTATCTGCAAAAGGAACAACAATTGTAGAAAATATTGAATATATCTTAAGAGGATATGAAGATTTTGATAAAAAAATAAGAAGTTTAGGTGGTAATATAGAAATGACGAATTTAATTTGAAAAGTAAAGACCTTAGATAATTAAAATAGAATATCTAAGGTTATTTTTATAAAAAAATAAAAAAAATACAAAAAACTATGGAAAAAAACATATTACTTATGATAAAATAAAAGGCGTAAAAGATACGCAATGGTTGGAGGTGAAAAAATTGAATAACTTGTATTACAATCAACCTATAGAAAAAAAGCAAAATACTGAAAACAAACAACAAAAAAAGAAAGCAAAAGAGAGAGAAAAACGCATTAAAGAAAACCATAAAAAAGTAGATAGTAAAGCACAAGAATTCGATTTTGAAACAGAAACCGTCATTGGAATGACAAATAAAAATAACCAACGTAAAAGACAAGAAATTCAAAAACAAATCCAGCAACAAGAAAAAATTAAACAAAAGAAGAAAAAACGAATTAAGCGAATTATAAAATGGACAACCCTTATATGTATATTAGTAGGAGGAATAGCATTTGCATTAATATCACCAATATTTAATATTCAAGAAATACAAGTTGTAGGAAATAATATTGTCCAATCAGATACAATTATAAGTTTATCAGAATTATCAAAAAATCAGAATATATTTAAATTTATTGATTTACAAATTGAAAGAAAAATAGAAGAACACCCATATGTGCAAAATGCGGAGGTAAAAAGAATATTTCCAAATACAGTACAGATACAAATAGAAGAAAGACAAAGAAACTTTAATATTGAATTTATGAATGAATATGCATATATAGATAACCAAGGTTATATATTAGAAATCTCAGATAACAAATTAGATATACCAGTTATACAAGGAGTTACAACTTCACAAGAGACCATATCACCAGGAAATAGATTAGAAAATTCAGATTTAGAAAAGTTAGAAACAATAATACAATTAATGGCAATATGGAAGGAAAATAATATTGAACAAACAATTAATAGTATTGATATAACAGACAAAAATGAGATTAATATTTATATAGAAGAAGAAAAGAAAACCATTTATTTAGGAGACGAAACTAACTTAAATAACAAAGTTTTATGGGTACAAGCTATAATGAATGATAATAAGGGAATAGAAGGAGAAATTTATGTGAATGGTGATTTAAATAATAATTTTAGACCACGTTTCAAACAAAAAGTATAAAGGAGATAGAAGTATGGCAAACAAAAAAATTATTAGTATTGTATTAGGTATAATGTGTTTTGCATTAACAGTTTGCATATGTATCCAAGTAAAAACAGTTGATAAATACAGTACAACAACTGGGCAAAATTATGATCAAAACAATTTAAGAACAGAAGTACTAAAATATAAAGAAAGATATGAAAACAAACTAAAAGAAATAGAACAATTGGATAATGAATTAGATAAAAAAATAGAAGAAGCAACAAATCAAAATACAGATTTAGAAGAAGCAAGAAATCAAATTAAAGAAGGTAATAAATTAATTGGAACAACTGAAGTAACAGGGCCAGGAGCAAT
>CANQJY010000040.1 GCA_947624365.1 uncultured Clostridia bacterium | reverse complement strand
TGACGATAATTGATCACTGATTTTATAAAAAATTTTAATTTTAAAAAAAATTACACACTTTACTTGACAAAGTCATACACAAAAATTCCAGCGATTTCTCACTGGAATTTTTGCTTTCGGGTTCCTATTTTAGGACACCCTCTTACTTTATTTTGTTATTACATTTTTCTGAATACTCCGCCTACTTTTCCTAATATTTCACAATTTGGAACAATAATCGGATCCATTGTACTATTTTCTGGTTGTAAACGAATATGATCTTTTTCTTTATAAAATGTTTTTACTGTTGCTTCATCTTCAATTAATGCTACTACAATTTCTCCATTATTAGCTGTATTTTGTTTTTTTACTAATATGTAATCACCATCTAAAATTCCTGCTTCTATCATGCTTTCTCCTCTAACTGTTAGCATAAAGCAATCTGAATTTCCAACAAAATCTATTGGAATTGGAAATGTGTCTGTTACATTTTCTACTGCTAAAATTGGCATTCCTGCTGTAATTTTACCTACTACAGGTACATCTACTAATTCTTTTTGTGTATAAAAGTCTTTACTTGATGTTGTCTTGCTTTCTCCTGTACTTCCTTTTAATAGTCTTAGTGTTCTTCCTTTTTTATCCTTCTTTTTTATATATCCTTTTTCCTCTAGTCTTTCTAAATATCCGTGTACAGTTGCTGTTGATCTTAAATCTACCGCTTCACCAATTTCTCTAACTGATGGTGGATATCCATCTCTCATAATTTGTTTTTCGATAAATTTTAAAATTGCTTTTTCTCTTTTATTTAATTCTTCTTTTTTTCTTGGCATATTTACCACTCCATTTCTCATTTTTGTACATTGTATCATACAAACAAAAAAATGTCAAACAAAAGTTCAGATTTTTTTTGAATTTTTGGTTATATTTTTATCTCTTTTTGGATATACTTAAAATAAATACAAAGGAGGTTTTGGTATGGATTTAAAACGTGTTCATTCAATTTTAGATAATGAAGAAAAATCAGATGTTTTTTATAATGACCGTCCTGTTTGGATACAAGGTGTTACACAACATGTGGCTAGAGTTGGTTTTATTGACAATTTTGAAGAAAAAGATGTTTATATAGAAGATTTATATGAAAAGGATTTATATAATTAAGAAGACCCTGCTGATAACTCAGCTGGGTCTTTACATTTCTTAAAAAGTGATTTTTTCTTGAATCCAATTTGATAATTCGTCTATATTTAATCTTATTTGCTCCATTGTGTCTCTATCACGTATTGTAACTGTATTATCTTCTAATGTGTCAAAATCAATTGTTACACAATATGGTGTTCCAATTTCATCTTCTCTTCTATAACGCTTTCCTATGCTTCCTGTTTCATCATAGTCACACATAAAATCTTTTGATAATTTTTGATATACTTCTGTTGCTTTATCTGATAATTTTTTAGATAGTGGTAATACTGCTACTTTATATGGTGCTAGTACAGGATGCAAATGTAATACAACTCTTGTATCTCCTTCTGCAATTTCTTCTTCTTCATAACTATTACATAAAAATGCTAACAAAACTCTATCTGCTCCTAAAGATGGCTCTATACAATATGGAATGTATTTTTCATTAGTTTCTGGATCTAGATATTGGAAATCTTCTTTTGATACTTGCATATGACTTTTTAAATCAAAATCTGTTCTATCAGCAATTCCCCATAATTCTCCCCAACCAAATGGAAATGCAAATTCAATATCTGTTGTTGCATTACTATAATGTGATAACTCTTCTGGTGAGTGATCTCTTAATCTAATATTTTCTTTTTTCATTCCTAGAGTAATTAACCAATTTTCACAAAACTCTTTCCAATACTTATGCCATTCTAAATCAGTTCCTGGTTTACAGAAGAATTCTAGTTCCATTTGCTCAAATTCACGAGTTCTAAAAATAAAATTTCCTGGAGTAATTTCATTTCTAAAAGATTTTCCAATTTGTGCAATTCCCATTGGTAATTTTCTTCTAGTTGTTCTCATTACATTTTTAAAATTTACAAAAATTCCTTGTGCTGTTTCTGGTCTTAAATAAATTTGACTTGTTGTATCTTCTGTTACACCTTGAAATGTTTTAAACATTAAATTGAATTTTCTAATATCTGTGAAATTAGTTTTACCACAATTTGGGCAAGGTATTTGATTATCTTTAATAAAATCTACTAATTCTTTATCTGACATGCCATCTGCAATCATATCTTTACCCTTTTCATGTGACCACTCTTCTATTAATTTGTCTGCTCTATGTCTTGTTTTACATTCTTTACAGTCAATTAGCGGATCTGAAAATCCTCCTACATGTCCTGATGCTACCCATGTTGTTGGATTCATTAATATTGCTGCATCTAATCCTACATTATATGGACTTTCTTGTATGAACTTTTTTCTCCAAGCTGATTTTATATTGTTTTTTAATTCATTTCCTAATGGTCCATAATCCCATGTATTAGCTAATCCTCCATAAATTTCTGAACCTGGATAGATATATCCTCTGTTTTTGCATAAACTTACAAGTGTTTCCATTGATTTTAGCATAATAATTCCTCCTTTTTATATACAAAAAACTTTCATTCCTAGCCAATATTAGCTAGGGACGAAAGTTATATTTCCGCGTTTCCACCCTAATTCCTAAAACTTTTTAGTTTTAAGCACCTTAATTTAATATTGCTCCAAAGCTCCCCATATGTGTTATTTACAAGTATTCCACCATCACTTGCTCTCTTTAAAATAACTTTACCATATTTTTTTCTTTTTCATAGCAATTTATTTAATTGGCAGGGGTAGAAGGATTCGAACCCTCACAGGCGGTTTTGGAGACCGATGTGCTACCATTGACACTATACCCCTATTTGTTTTTAGAAATCTTTTTATATATTAGCATATTTGTAAGCATTTTTCAAGTGCTTTTTAAAATTATTATAATTATTTTTCTTTGTCATATTTTGTCGAAATTTTTTCCTTGCTTTTTGCTGTATTCTATGGTATAACTAGCAAATACAGGAGGTGATATTATTCAAAAATTATTTTTAAAAATTTTATTCTTTTTAATTTTTTCAATTCTTTTTATTTCTATCTTTTTTATTCCAATTATACAAGGTGAAATTTTAGATATTAACTCTTATGGCTTTGTATGGCCAATCCCTGGATATACTCGTATTAGTTCTCCATTTGGAAAAAGAAACGCACCAACTGGTGGTGCTTCTAGTTATCATTATGGTTGTGACATTCCTGCGCCCCAAGGTACAAAATTAATTGCAATACATGATGGAGAAATTACATTTTTGAATTTTTTAGGTGCTGGTGGATATACCCTTACTTTGTCTTTTGATGATTATAAAGTAACATATTGCCATATTGACCCCTATTTTTTAGTTTCTGTAGGTGATTTTGTAAAACAAGGACAAGTTATTGCTTTAGTTGGTCCCAGAAATGTTTATGGGGTTTCTGGTAATCCTTATAAAGATGAAAATGGTAACCCCACAAATGGAGCTACCACTGGTTCTCATTTACATATTGGTTTTCGCATTAATAATCAATACCAAAATCCTATGAATTTTTTCTAATTTTTACATATCATCATCTTCATCATATTCCTCATCTTCCATCTCGTCTGCACATCCACTACAAGAAGAACAACTGCCTGAACATCCTTGTTGTTCATCTTCTATATCTCCAGACCAATCTAATTCTATTATATTATTACACTCTGGACATTCAATCTCTGTTTTATTTTCATCTACATCAATAAAAAATTCATAATTACAATATGGGCATACAATTTCAAAATCAAAACCGTCTTCTGAATAAATGTCTTTTTCAATATGATTTACTATATCTTCCACTTTATTCATCTTTTCGTCTAATTCTTTTTGCTTTTTTTCTAGTTTTTCAACTTCTCCTCTACGGTAGTCCATAATGTGATCCATTTGCTGTAAAACAACATCTAAAAATTGAGTAAATCTCGATTTAATGTAATCTAAATCTTCTTTATTTTTGATATTAGCTTCAATATCCTTCAAAAAACTTTTATAACTGTCTTTTAATGTACCCATGTATTTCACCTTTCTATACTCTTTCCATGTATTCACATGTTCTTGTATCAATTCTTAATACATCCCCGATATTTACAAATAGTGGTACTTGTAATTCTAATCCTGTTTCTAATGTTGCTGGTTTTCCTGATGTTGTTGTTGTATTTCCACTAAATCCTGGTTCTGTATATGTAACTTCCAACTCTACAAATGTAGGTGGCTCTACTGCAAATATGTTTCCTTTATATGAAAGAATTGTTACTTCCATATTTTCTTTTAAATATTTTAAACAATCACCTAATTGGTCTTCATTTAATGGAATTTGATCATATGTTTCATTATCCATGAAATAATATAATCCTCCATCATTATATAAATATTGCATAGCTTTTTTTTCAATTTCTGCTCCTGGGAATTTATCTGATGGATTAAATGTTCTTTCAAGTGTTGCTCCTGTTATAACATTTTTTAGTTTTGTTCTAACAAAAGCTGATCCCTTTCCTGGTTTTACATGTTGGAATTCTACAACACGAAATACATTTCCTTCCATTTCAAATGTTGTTCCATTTCTAAAATCTCCTGCTGAATATACTCCTGCCATTTTATTTCTCCTTTCAAATTTTATGTTTTATGTTACTATTTTACTACAAAATCACTATAAAATCAATACTTTCACTATATTATAGTATAATTTTTCTCAGAATTTGTTAATTTTATACATCCAAATTTTGTAATTTGAACTGTATCTTCTATTCTAACACCATATTTACCTGCCATTTTACTGATTTGTCTTGCGCTTGCTCCGTCTTTATAATCTTCTAATACTTGAAGTTGATTTTTTAATACTAAATCATATATTGGTTTAATTTCTTCTGGTACTTTTCCAACAAATATTGTCCTTGTCATATCAGAACAATATCCATTTACTTTACATCCCATGTCAATTATTATTATATCTTCTTTTTGGATTTTTCTATCTGTTGGAACTGCATGTGGTTTTGAAGAATTTTCTCCTGATGCAACAATAATTTCAAATGCAATTCCTTCTGCTCTTTCGTTATAATATTCTTCAATTTCTTTGGCTATTTGTTTTTCTGTCATACCTGGTTTGATATATTCTAACATATGGTGAAAACATTCATCTGTAATGTTACATGCTTTATTGATAGAATGTATTTCTTCTTCATCTTTTATCATTCTTTGCTTTTCTATAATATTCTCTGTTTCTACAAAATTATTAATTTTATATTTTCGTATATATTCTTTGTATTTCGCATAAGTCACAAAATTTTCTTCAAATCCAACATTTTCGCAAAACATAAAAAAGTTCTCATAATCATCTCTTGATACATCATTTATATCATATACAATAATTTCATCATTTATAGTTAAAATGCTATGTACATGTTCAATATATCTTCCGTCTGTAATATAAATATTTTCTTTTCTTGTTAAAAGCAATATACCTTCTGCATTTATATTTGTTAAATATCTAATATTTGTTGGATTTGATATAATCATTCCTTGCAAATCTAAACTATTCATTTTATTTCGTAACCATTGTAATTTTGGATTCATATTTTTCATTCCTTCCTAAAATCGATATAATCCAAGTGTAAATATTTGTATTAATATTGCTTTTACTGTTTCAAACGGTATATACATACTAATAAAAGTTCCTAATACAATAAATGGTCCAAAAGGTATGTATTCGTTCGATTTTCTTATTCTAGTAATTAATAGTATAATGCTTAATATTGCTCCAATTAAGAATGAAAGTAAAGTTATAGTAATGATATTAGATACTCCAAATAATAATCCTAAAGCTGCCATTAGTTTTACATCACCAAATCCCATAGCCTCTTTTCCATAAATTAATCCACCTACTACTGTGATTAGAAGGAAACTTCCCCCTCCTACTACCATTCCTAATAATAAATTAATAGTGATAGCTATGTCTGACATTCCATATAAAAATGCAAACACAATTCCAATTTCAAATAATAATAAATTTAATCTGTTTGGAATAATTTGATGTTTATAATCAATTACAAATACAGAAACTAGCATAGGTGCAATAATCAAATATTTGATTAAATCTAAATTTGCAATTAATGTTGTTTTTATTCCACATACATAAATTAGTGTAACGTAAATTATTGCAATTATAAAAATGATTAAATAGTTTGGTTTAAAATTCATTTTATATTCTGTTATAATATCTTTTGATAATAGTTTTTTGTATTCTGGTAATCTTTTATTTGTCCAATCTACAAATTGTCCAATAAAAATTGATGCAATTATAGCTACTACATAATATGCAATGTGAATATCATTTAAATACATTGTTTTCATCCCTTCTATTTATTTTCTTTAGTTTCTTAATTTTTCTTTTATTTTATTTTCGATAGGTCTTTTCCAAGCTGTATACCAGTAATCTTTTGGATTAATCGGATCTACTAATATTGTATGCATATGACATCTATTTCCACCTAAAATATCTGTAAATATTTGGTCACCAACTACTGCTATTTCTTCTGGCTTTTCTTGAGTTTCTTTTTGTATTTGTAAAAATCCTTTTTTAAATGGTTTCATTGCAAAGTTTTTGTATGGTATTTCAATTTGTTTTGCTACCTTTTCTACTTTCTCTTTGTTATTTGTATTTGATAATATATATAATTTAATTCCTTGTTGTTTTAAACTTTTTGCCCATTGTATAACAGAACTTGATAAATTTTGATAATAATCTATTAATGTGTTGTCAACATCTAATATAAGTACTTTTATTTGGTTCTGGATTAAATATTCTATTGTAATATTTTCTACTTTATTAAAGTACCCTTTAGGATATATTTTCATTTTCTATCTCATTCCTTTCTATATTATCAATCTGGGTTATTTTTGTCAAGGTATTATTTCCTTAATTCAGCTCCAACTTGTTTTTCTAGTTCTTCTATAATTAAGGTCATCATATTATTAACTTCTTCGTCTTGCAATGTTTTGTTTTTATCTCTAAATTTTAGATTGTATGCAATGCTTTTTTTGTCTTTTCCAATTTTGTTATCTCTATAAATATCAAATAATTCCATGCTTTCTAATAATTTTTTAGCTTTTTTAGTTACAATTTTTTCAATTTGACCTACTTCAATTGCTTCATCAACAATAATCGCTATATCTCTTTCTATAGCTGGGAATTTTGGTACTTCAACATATTTTTTATTACTTCTTGCATATTTTGCAGATTTTGTTATATTTAATTCTGCTAAATATACTCTTTGTGAAATTTCATAATTTAATAATACTTCTGGATGTACTTCTCCGAATGTTGCAATTACATCTTTTCCAACTGTTAGGTTTGCACATCTTCCTGGATGATATGATTTATTGTTCTTTTCCTTTATAATGTCATAATGATTTATAGAAATTTGTTCTAAAATATTTTCCATTAAGCCTTTTAATCTATAAAAATCCATATCATTGCCATACATTCCTATAGTTAAAATAGTTTCTTCTGATGGTACTTCACCTTGTTCTACCTTTCCTCCAATATTTTGATATCTTCTAGATATGTCAAATAAATATGCTTGCTTATTTTTCTTGTTTAAATTCGTTTTTATTGTTGCTAACATACTTGGTACTGTAGATGGACGCATATATTTATAGTCATCATTTAATGGATTAGTTAAACAAATTGATAATTTTTTAATTTCTGGCGCAATATTAGATTTATCTAACTCTTTTTCATTTATAAATCCATATGTATAGATTTCTGATAATCCATTATTTTGTAATGTTTCTAATATTTTATCTTGTATTTTTTGTTCTTTGTTTTTTATACCTAATGTAGTATCTGCTTTGATTAATGTTGTTTCTAATTTATCATATCCGTAAAATCTTGCAATTTCTTCTGCTAAATCTGCCATTTGTTCAATATCTTGCCTGAAATATGGTGCAATTGCAATATCATTTTCTACTTTTATTTCTAAACTTTCTAATATTTTTATCATTTCTTGTTTTGAGATATTTGTACCTAACAATCTATTAATTTTATCTGGCTCTAATTTAATTTTGTTTACTTTTTGTGGTGTTGGATATTTATCAATTTTTCCTTCAATTGCTTCTCCTGCTCCTAATAATTCTACTAATTGAACTGCTCTATTAACAGCCCTTAAAGCATTTTCTGGTGATAAACCTTTTTCAAATCTTGAAGAACTCTCTGTTCTTAAACCTACTTTTTTGGCTGTTTTTCTAACAGCTCCACCATAAAAAACTGCTGATTCAAATACTACTGTTTTAGTATCTGCTTCGATTTCTGAGTTTAATCCTCCCATAACTCCAGCAATTGCAACTGGTTTATTACTATCTGCTATTACCAAATCATTTGAATCAAGTTCTCTTTCTACTTCATCAAGAGTGGTAATCTTTTCTCCATCTTTAGCTCTTCTAACTGTAATATGTTTTCCTTCAATTGATTCAATATCAAATGCATGCATTGGTTGACCCATTTCTAACATTACATAGTTTGTTATATCAACTATGTTGTTTATGCTCCTCATTCCACAAGCTTTTAACCTTCTAGTTAACCATTTTGGTGATGGACCAATCTTTACATTTTTTACTAATCTTGCAATATATCTATAACATAAATCTGGTGCTTGTATTTCTACTGTTAACCCTTCTATTTTATCTTTATTCGGAACAGTTTTACCTAATTCATCAATGTCTTTCCTTGGATTTTTAAATTCTTTTTGTAAAGATACTGCCACTTCTCTTCCTAAACCTTCAATAGATAAACAATCAGGCCTATTTGGAGTGATTTCAAAATCGATTACATCTTCTTGTAAATCTAAAACTTCAACAATATCTTTTCCTAATTTCTTTTCGAAATCAACATCTGGTAATACCTTTATATGTTCTTTTTCTCTTTGCAAAATCATAATACCATCTTCAATTTGATTTGGATAATCTCCAACACCAATTCCTAATTCACCAACTGAACACATCATTCCACAAGATGAAACTCCGCGCAATAATCCAGTCTTTATATGAACATCATTTGGTAATTCAGCACCATCTTTTGCAATTGGCACTATGTCACCTTCTTGAATATTAGGAGCACCTGTCACAATTTGCAATATCTCATCTCCTACATCCACTTTTGCCACAACAAGATGATCTGAATCCTTATGTTTTTCAATATTCAAAATCTTTCCAACAACAACATTTTTAATATTTTTTCCTGTTTGATCTATAGTCTCAACCTTTTGCCCTGCCATTGTCAAAACATCACCTAAAGTAACTGTATCAACATCAATCTCACTATATTCTTCTAACCATTCTCTACTCGCTTTCATTTCTTTCTCCTTTCATGTCCATTCGTCTATTTTAAAATTGTTTTAAAAATCTAACATCATTT
>CANQJY010000039.1 GCA_947624365.1 uncultured Clostridia bacterium | reverse complement strand
GCTTTCATTTTTTTCTCCTTTCATGTCCATTCTGGGACGGTCCTTTTTTGGACATTGTGTCCATTTAAAATTGTTTTAAAAATCTAACATCATTTTCAAATAATAATCTCATGTCTTCTATACCAAATTTGGCCATAGCTATTCTTTCTACTCCAAAGCCAAATGCAAATCCAGAATATTCTTCTGGGTCTATTCCGCAATTTCTTAATACATTAGGATGTACCATTCCACATCCTAATAATTCAATCCATCCTTCTCCTTTACATACTCGGCAACCTTTTCCTCCACAAACAAAGCAAGATACATCTGCTTCTGCTGAAGGTTCTGTAAAAGGAAAATGATGTGGTCTAAATCTGATTTTTGTATTCTCCCCTAGGCATTTTTTTGCAAACATTTCTAATGTACCTTTTAAGTCTGTCATGGCAATATTTTTATCTACAACTAATCCTTCAATTTGATGGAATACTGGTGAATGTGTTGCATCTACAGCATCTGAACGATATACTGTTCCTGGACATATAATTTTGATTGGCGGTTTTTGTTTTTCCATAACTCTTGCTTGTACCGGTGATGTTTGGCTTCTTAAAATGATATCTTCTGTAATGTAAAATGTGTCTTGCAAATCTCTTGAAGGATGATCTGCTGGTGCATTTAATTGATCAAAATTATAAAATGTTTTTTCCACTTCTGGTCCATCTGCAATTTGATATCCCATTCCTAAAAATATTTCTTCTACTTCTTTTATTATTTGTGTAATAGGATGAATAGAACCTAAATCAATTTTTTTACTTGGTTCTGTTACATCAATATTTTCTGTTTCTAATCTGTTTTGTAATTTTTCTGCTTCTAATTGTTTTTCCCTTTCTGAAAATTTTTCTTCTAATAAATCTCTTACTTCATTAACTAATTTTCCTATAATCGGTCTTTCTTTTTCTGATAATCCTCCCATTCCTCTTAAAACAGTTGTTAATTCTCCTTTTTTTCCTATGTACTTTACCTTGATATCTTGCAATTGTTTTAAGTCTTCTGCATTTGCAATCTCTTGTATTGATGCATTTTTTATTTGTTCAATTTGTTGTTGCATAGCAATTCTCCTTTCTTTTTTAATAATGTCTTGAAATTCAAAAAATCCATTTTGTCCTTGTTATAGGACGAAATGGATCTATTTCGTGGTACCACCTATATTTATTAGCTTTCTTGAACTAACCTCTTAATAGCAATAACGGGCTTACCCGCTTTCTTCTACTCTCTTTCGATTTAAAAGAAAGACTAAAAAAGTGAAATTTCAATTTATGCTATCTAATGGTTTCCAGCCTATGACCATTTTTTCTGTTTGATAGTAGTTCATAAATCTACTTTGCTTTTTTCTGTGTTTGCATGATTGTATCATATTTTTATTATATTTTCAAGTGTTTTTAGTAATTTTTTAAAAATGTACATATTTTTTATTTTTTGTAAAATACTATTTTTAGTAAAGTTGGTGTTTAATATGAATCAAATTTTAGGTAATGTTGAAATTGAATTGCAAGAAGAAAAACATCATCATTTTAAATACTTTTTTATTTTTTCTGTTAGTATTATGGTGCTACTTTCTTCTTTTTTTATGTATATAATTTATCGCTCTAGTATTAATAAAAAAATTAGCAAAAATTTACAATACAACTATGAAACAATGCAGTTATATGCTTCTCATAATCTTAATAATTATACAAATTTGGAGAATAATAATTCTTATACTGAAAAATATATTATTGGTGAAATTGAGATTCCTTCTATTGATGTTTCTTATCCAATTTTTTCCGTATTAGATGATGAAGCTTTGAAGGTTGCTCCTTGCATTTTTAATGGAAAAATGCCACCTGAAAGTGGCAATTTGTGTATTGCTGGACATAATTATAATAATACTCAGTTTTTTAGCTTAATTTATCAATTAAAAAAAGGAGATAAAATTTATATTTATGATATTAACAAACATAAATATACTTACTCTGTTTTTGCTAATTATGAAGTAAAAACAGATGATTTATCTCCCATTTCTTCTTTTTTTATAAATGAATTGACTTTAGTTACTTGCAATAATTTTAATGATCATCGTATTATTGTTAAAGCAAGTTATAACTAAACACCTTTCCAAAACCATTCTAATCCATCATTAATTGTCTTTTTTCCTTTTTCTTTTGCTTCCATATCATCTACCCATAAATATCCAAAGAAACTAATTCCAACAAATATGAAATCTACTGCTAAACATGTTGACAATGTAGACGTTAAATCTCTAAATTCTTCTTGCAATGTAAATAACTGTGCTCCATGAATCATTAATAAAATTAATGATGCAAATAATGGTATTGCTGCTATATAACTTTTCTTTAGTTCCTGTGATAAGAAAATTAATAGTATCATAGCTGCTAATAATAAAATAAGTGTTAACGGATTTGCTATATTAAATACGTACATTCCAATTCCCCTTTCTCTTTTGTTACAAATTTATGATACCACTTATTGTTATAACATTCAAGCATTTGTGTTTTACATTTAGTTTACATTTTTGTTTCAATTGTATTACATGGTTGTTTATTTTAATTTTTCTTCAATTAATTTTGCTATATTTTCAGCTTTTTTTGTAATATCTGTCTGATTTTCTCCTTCAATCATTACTCTTACAAGAGGTTCTGTTCCTGACGGTCTAATCAGTACCCTTCCATTCCCTGCAAATTCTGTTTCTAGTTTATTAATTGCATCTTTAATTTCTTTGTTCTTTTCATAATCATATTTTTTATCAGTCGATACTTTTGCATTTACTAGTACCTGTGGGTATAAAGTAACAATATTAGCCACTTCTGAAGCAGGTTTATTAGCCTCTAAAATAGCTTGTATTAGCATAATAGAAGTTAATATTCCATCACCTGTTGGATTATAATCTAATAAAATAATATGTCCTGATTGTTCTCCTCCTAAATTGTACCCACTTTTTAGCATTTCTTCTAGTACATATCTATCTCCGACTTTTGTTTGTATCAATTGCAATTGATTTTCTTTTGCAAATTTATGTAGTCCTAGATTACTCATAACTGTTGCAACAATTGTATCTTTTGAAAGTTTTCCTTGTTTTCTTAAATATTGAGATATAATTGCCATAATTTTATCGCCATCAATCTCTTCTCCATTTTCATCAACAGCTAGACATCTATCTCCATCACCATCATATGCAAATCCCATACTTAGTCTGTTTTCTACAACATATCTTTTCAACATTTCCAAATGCGTTGAGCCGCATTTTTCATTTATATTAACACCTGTTGGGTAATTATTTATAATTTGATATTGAATTCCTAATGCTTTAAATACTTTTTCAGCCACTTTATATGTAGCACCATTGGCTGTATCTAACCCTACAACAAAATCAATGCGGTTAAGTGCTTCAATACAACTGTCAAAATTTTTCCTGAAAAAATATACATATTCGTCTATTAAATCTTCCCTTTATTCTGATACACCTATTTTATCATTTACTGCAATCAATTCTTGCATTTTATCTGATTCCATAACTTGTTCTATTTCTTCTTCTATGCTATCTGGTATTTTCATTCCTTTGCTACTAAAAAATTTAATACCATTAAAGTCATATGTATTGTGTGAAGCTGAAATTACGACACTTGCATCTGCTTTTAATTTTCTTGTTAAATATGCAACTGCAGGTGTTGGAATAACTCCCAATAATTTTACATTTGCTCCATAACTCAAAAAACCAGCTACCATAGCACTTTCAATTAATGTACCTGATAGTCTAGTATCCCTTCCTATTAAAATAGTTGGCACATGATTTGTATGTTTTGAAAATACATATCCAGCAGCTTTTGCAACTTTATATACTAATTCTGGAGTTAATTCTGTATTTGCAATTCTTCTAATGCCGTCTGTTCCAAAATATTTACGCATATTTATCCTCCTTGTTTTAATTTGATATCCATTTTACCATTTTGATATCATTATATTTTTTTAGTACTTCTCTGTATTTTTGGTATTCTTCTTCCCATAATTCGTTTGGTACTTTGTCAAATGCATTAAATATTTTTTCCGCTTCTGCTAAGTATATAACTTGCTCTTGTGGAGACATATTTTGATATTGCTTTGCAAATTTGTATAATTTATCTAGCATTTGATTAGCATCAATAAATCCCCAAAAATCTTTTACTTTCATTCCAGCTAATTTGATTTGCATTACAGCAAATGCTACTAAAGCAAATACTATAAAGCTCAATAAATATATCATCAGTAAAATTCCTGACATTGATTACACCTCTTATTATAATTTAGCTTTTTTGCCATTTTATATATTCTTGTTTGATTTTTTCTGCTACTTCGTTTGGTGCTAAGTTAGTTGTATCAATTACAAAATCGTAATTTGACATGTCATCTTTTCTTATGTGGTATATTTGCCAATAACGTTCATTTTCTAACTCATATCTTTTTATCATATCTTGTTTTTGTTCTTCTATACTTGCAAAACTTTCTGTTCCTTTGCGTGCTGTATCTTCAAACGCTCTTTTGGCCGCTACATTAATATCAACTCTTAAATATACTTTAAAAGACTCTGGAACAGCATACCACCCCAATCTTGCATCAATTATAAAATTATCATGTGTTTTGGCATATTCTGCTGCACTTTTTTCAATTTGTTTATCAATTTCTGGATGATTTGCTATATATTTATTAAAGCTAGTTATATCTAATCCCATTTTTTTTGCTAATTCTCTTACATATTCGCCATTCCTATAAATACCATATTGTAAGTCTTGCATTAAAATTTTTGATACAGTTCCTTTTCCAGCTGCTAAATCTCCTGCCAAAGAAATTATATTTTTTTTCATTCTTCATTCCTCTTCTACATTTGTTGTTCTTCTTTTACAATTGTTACTTTTCCTTCTGCAATTTCATCTGCTGCCAATGTTACATTTGATTCTTCTTTTTTGTCTGTTAACGCTTCTGCTCCCATTGATAATTGCCTTGCTCTTTTAGATGTTGCAATTACTAATTCATATCGATTTTCTGCCTTTTTTAATAAGTCATTTACTGTTGGTTTTACCATCATTTTTCATTACCTACCTTTTTATTTTCCTCTTTTTCATCATCTAGTGTGTTTACCATTCCGCTGATGTCTTTATCTACTCTGCCAGCAACTGTTTCAGGTTGAACAGCTGAAAGAATGATATGACCAGAATCCATGATTAAAACCGCTCTTGTTCTCCTTCCATATGTAGCATCTACAGCTGTTTTATTGTCTTTTGCCTCTTGAACCATTCTTTTTATAGGTGCTGATTCAGGGCTAACAATTGCAACAATTCTTGATGCTGAAACAATGTTTCCAAATCCTATATTAACTAACTGCATACTCTTTTCCTCCTATTCTATATTTTGTATTTGCTCTCTTATGTTTTCTAACTCTGTTTTTATCTCAACAACGTTATTGATAATATCTATGCTATTTGCTTTTGAACCTATTGTATTCGTTTCCCTATTCATCTCTTGTATAATAAAATCTAATTTTTTTCCAATTGCTCCTTGACTATTATATATAAATTCTTTAAATTGTGCAATATGACTTTTTAATCTTGTTAATTCTTCCTCAATAGAACATTTATCTGCATAAATTACAACTTCTTGTGCTAATCTGTTTTTATCAATTTCTTCTGTTTTCAAGATTTCCTTAATTCTTTTTTCCAATTTTACTATATATTCATCAATAAGTCCAGTAGAAATAGCAGATATCTCTTTAGTTTTTTCATTAATTATATCAATTCTATTAATTAAATCTTCTGCTATTTTTTCACCTTCAAAAGTTCGCATTTCAATTAATTTATCAACAGTTTCATTTGTTATCTGTAAAATTTCTTCTTTTATAGTTTCTTCATCTTGTTTTGAAGAAATGTTTAATACATCCGGTAATTTAGCAATATCCATAATATTAATACTTTCTGGTAAGTTATTTTCTTTTGCAAGTTCTTGAAATTGTGAAATATATAATTTGGCAATTTCTTTATTAATTGTTATTTCTTGATCTTCTGCACTATTATTATAAAATGAAATATAAACTTCTAATTTACCTCTGTTAATTTTAGAAGATATTGCTTTTTTTATATTTTCTTCTAAATAGGTTAATTGTTTTGGCATTTTTATTGATATATCCAAATATCTGTGATTTACACTTTTAATTTCAAACTGATATTCTCTTTCATTTTTTATAAGATTGCTTTTTCCAAATCCTGTCATACTTCTAATCATATTATTCGCCTTCTTTTTTTTGTTTTTTAGTTGCCTCTTTTTTTATTGGTTCTTCTTTTTGTACAATTTCTTTTATGTCACTTAAATTATTTAATAATTCTTTTCTTCCTTTTGTATATGTGATAATTGCTTTAAATGTACAGTAAATTGCAAAAATATAAGCACTTGCTCCTAAATAAATCGAAAAATCAAATCCGTATTTTTTACTAACATATAAAATTGATAAAGAATGTATAGATAATGCAAAACATTCTATTGCTGTTATTACTCTTAGCCATTTTTCTTGGTTATATGCTTTTTCAATAAAGAAAATTCCTGCTATCATGAATATGCCTGCAAATATTTGTATGTCTTTTTCTAATCTTTCCATTACCATGCTTTGGTTTGCAAGCATTAGTAAATTAAAATATATCATTACAATAATTGCAAATAAAATACTATAGAAAATTTCCTTTGTTGTTTCTCCTGGTATCTTATTTTTTATCTTTTCTTTTTTCTCTTTCATTTTTAATTCTATTAATTGTTGCTGTTTTTCTTCTGTTGTTTGCATTGCATTTTGCCTCCTTTATCCCTCAAATTCATATAGTATGTTACTTAATACATTTAATGCTACTGTTTCTGTTCTTAAAATCCTGTTTCCTAAAGTAATAATTTCTGCTCCGCATTTTTGTAAATTTTCTACTTCTTTAAATTCTAGTCCTCCTTCTGGTCCAATTACAATTCCTAATTTTATTTTTTCGTTATTGGCATATTTCTTTTTTATTAGTTGTAATTCTGCTTTTAATGTATGTTCTTTTTCTTCTTCATATGCTACTAATATTTTGTTATAGTCAGATACTAGTCCGCAAATGTCTTCTATTTTAATACAATTTTGAATTTCAGGTATCATACTTCTACCACATTGTTTACTAGCCACCTCTGCAATTGTTTGCCATCTTGCTATTTTTTTATTCGGATCTTTTAATTGTGTTATACATCTTTTCATTTGTACTGGATAAATATCGTTTACTCCTAGTTCAACTGCTTTTTGGATTATAAGTTCCATTTTATCATTTTTGGGTAATCCTTGAAATATAGTAACTTTAATATTCGGCTCTGTGTTTTTTTCTTCATATTGTAAAATCTGGCAAATAATCATTTCTTCGGTTATTTTTTCTATTTGACTTATACAATCTCTATTATTGTCTTTAATACATATATTTATTATGTCACCTGTTTTCATACGTAACACATTTTTTATATGATTAACATCTTTTCCTTTTATAGTTATAGTTTGATTGCTAACTTGTTCTTTTGCTACAAAAAATTTTGGCATGTATTTCTCCTTTTTTGAATGTTGTGTTGATTATATCATTGTTTGATTTTTTTTTCAAGTATTTTCAAAGATGTTATATTATAGCAAAAAATAGAGGGACATTTTATTGTCCCCCCTAAAAATTTTATTTTAATAATTTTCTGCTTTTATTTCAAAGTATGCTCTTGGATGTGCACATACTGGGCAGATTTCTGGTGCTGATTTTCCAATTACAATATGTCCACAGTTTCTACATTTCCAAATTCTGTCTCCGTCTTTACTAAATACTAAACCATTTTCTACATTTTCTATTAATTTTTTATATCTTTCTTCATGTTCTTTTTCTATTTTTGCAACTTCTGAGAATAAAAATGCTATATGGTCAAATCCTTCTTCTTTTGCTTCTTTAGCCATTCTGTCATACATGTCTGTCCATTCATAGTTTTCTCCTTCTGCTGCTGCTTGTAAATTTTCTAATGTTGATTTTATTTCTCCTCCTTGTAGCAATTTAAACCACATTTTTGCATGTTCTTTTTCATTATCTGCTGTTTCTTGGAATATTGCTGCTATTTGCTCATACCCATCTTTCTTTGCTTTACTTGCAAAATATGTATATTTATTTCTAGCTTGTGATTCTCCTGCAAATGCCTCCATTAAATTTTTTTCTGTTTTTGAACCTTTTAATTCCATCTGTGTTCCTCCCTTTTCTTTTAATCTATTTTTATTTTATACGACTGTTTTTAAATTGTCAAGAAAATTTGCTAAAGTTATAGACATTTTTGTTTTTTTGTGCTAAGATAAAATATGTTCATAATATTTGCCGGTGTGCTGGAATTGGTAGACGGGGCAGACTCAAAATCTGTTGTCAGTAATGGCGTGTGGGTTCGAGTCCCACCACCGGCACCATTTTTTATGTTTATCCTTTATATTGTCCACCATTAATATGTATAACTTGACCTGTAACATATGATGAATCTTCACTAGCCAAGTATATAAATAAAGGCGCTATTTCGTAAGGATGCCCTGCCCTACCCATTGGCGCATCCGATCCTAGTGTTGGTATCTTTTCCGCTTCCCAGCAAGCTAGTTGTAATGGTGTCCAAAATACACCTGGAGAAACAGCATTTACTCTTATATTTTTTGAAGCTAAATTTGTAGCTAAAGCTCTCGTAAATCCTACTATTGCACCTTTACTTGTTACATAATCTATAAGTTCTGGTTCTCCCTGAAAAGTAGTTATTGATGTTACATTTATAATACTTGCTCCAGGCAACATATATTTTAATGTTCTTTTTGTTAAATAAAACATTGAATATATATTTGTTCTCATTGTTAAATCGAATTGTTCATCTGTTATATCTAATAAACTTTTTTGTTGATATTGAACTCCTGCATTATTTACTAAAATATCTATTTTTCCAAAATTATTCATTGTTTCCTCAACATCTTTATGCTCATTATAATATGCAATTACTACTGTTGCACCTTCTTTTACAAATCCTACTGCTACAGCTCTTCCTATTCCAGAATCTCCACCTGTTATTATAGCAACTTTATTCATTAGTTTTCCTGATCCTCTATAATATGGATTATTAAATATTGGTCTTGGTGTCATTAAATATTCCATTCCTGGCTGAGTATCTTGATGTTGGGGTGGGAATTCTCAATGTCATCAGTTTAAGAAATAGATAATATTTAAAAATATAAAAAATACCAATATTAAATATTCTGCTAATATTTAATATTAGTATTTTGACATTATTAATAAACCTATATAGGTAGCTCTTTATTTATGTAGATTAGAAACTTTTGAGTTTATTATAACTATTTTTATTGTTTTCTTGTGGTTTTATTTTATAATTTCTATCTTTTCGTATTGGAATTCTGTATTTTAAGATTTTTCTACATAATTTATCATATCTTTTTA
>CANQJY010000038.1 GCA_947624365.1 uncultured Clostridia bacterium | reverse complement strand
TTTCATCTGTTACTGTTACTGTAACCGTTTTGCTTTTTGACCATGAAGTACCGCTGGATGGCGCAAAATCTACATTTTGTGTTATGTAAATTTATCTGTTAAAGCTTTAATATATGCAAAAAAAGAGCCTAACAGCGCTGTTAGGCTCTTTTTTATTGTTCTCTTCCTTCAGGTAAAGCTGGATAATCTAATACTACTTTAATCTTGAATATATATTGTATACTTCTAACTAATTTACTATTTTTTATTCTTTCCCATAATGAAGGTTTTGCTTCAAAAGTTGTTTGCTCTACATATTGTTGTTGCTCTTCTTCAATTGCTTCAACATTTTTTTCTTCTGCTTGTTCTATATTTTCTACCTTTGGCTCTTCTTTTACAGTTTCCTCTATTGGTGGCATAATCGGTGTTGGAATTGATTTTAAAGCATCTGCAACTTCAATACCAATATAACTTAATGCTTTTGATCTATCTTCAATACGTTCCATATCAATTTCAATATGTAAATTTGATTCTAAATTATTAATTCTAGCATTCACTAATTTAAGAGCATCTTGATAATTTTGAGTTTCAGTACTTTTTGCTTTTCCTATAATATTTAACGTATCAATAATATCTTCTGAAAAACTATCTTCTGCTTCTTTTACTCTATCTTTCCAATCTTTTTCTTTATTTTTTACTACATTAACTAACTCTTTTAATTTACCAGCTAGTGAAATATTCTCTTCCCTTTGACGAATTAAATCTTCAATCTTTTTTGTGTTTTCTTCAAATTGATTTGTAGCATATTCTACTAAATCATAAGCTGCATTATATACACTACTTGGAAAATTTTTCTTTTTAGGATATTCATTTAAATATGTTTTTATTGATTCTACCATATCCTTAAAATATGTATCTTCTTCTAATTGTACAATTTGTTTTTTGCTATTTGGATTAATTAATTTTTGCACTTTATCTATATTTGATAAGATTTTTTCTTCCGTGATTACCATTCTCACGTTTACTATGCCAGATTTAGACAATGTAAACTACCTCCTTTATCCTACGCTTCATTGCTTTTTATAATTTTCTACTTTATTATACATTAAATTGCAAAAAACTACAAGTACATTTTATGTTTTTTATTTTACATTTTTGTTACAAATTTGTTACAATTCGTGTACTGCTTGTTTCCGTAGCTATTTATGGTTTATGCTATTGTCTTCATCTCTTCATGTCTTTTGATTTTTTGTGTAGTCGTTTTTATAAGTTCTTCATCTGTTACGGATATATCTCTTATATATTTATATGCTGGCATTGTTTTATTTATTTTTTTAATTTCTGTCCAAATTTTTACTTTAATATCATTTTCATTTTCTAATTGGTAAATTTCTTTAAATATTTCTTTATCATAAACAATCTTTGCACATATTTTGAAATCTCTTCCATCTGGTCTTCCGTAAACAAAACTCTCCTTAACTCCTTCAATTTTATTAATCAAAATTTCTAATTCTTCTGGATAAATATTTTTTCCATTTTGTAATACAATAACATATTTTTTTCTACCAGTAATAAATATGAAACCATCTTTATCAATTTTTGCTAAATCTCCTGTATGGAACCATCCATCTGGTTCTATTGCTTCTTTTGTAGCTTCTTCATTATTGTAATATCCCATCATGATTGTTGGTCCTTTTACCATTAATTCTCCAATACCTTCTTCATTTGGATCTAATATTTTTACATCAAGACTTGGAAAAGCTTTTCCAATTGATCCTAATCTCGTATATTTATCATCTTCTGCTGCTACAACAGGTGATGTTTCCGTTAAGCCATAACCTTGATATGTTCGAAATCCTAAATCGTTGAAACCTTTTTCAATTTCAGGATCAAATGCTGCACCTCCAGCTACTAAAAGTCTTAAATTTCCTCCTAAATTTTCATGCACTTCATGGAATAATTTTTTTCTAATATCAATTCCAAATTTAAGAAGAATGTTGCTAATTTTTATTCCTTTTTGAACAGTTTCCCATTTTCCTTTTTTCTGAATACCTTTTTTAATTTGTTTATATATTCCTTCAAAAAGTGCTGGTACAGATATAACTGTTGTTATTTTATATTCTTTTACATTTTGCGCAATATGTCTAATTCCTTCACAAAAAGCAATGCTAGAGCCTTTTGAAATTGGATATAGAAATCCTACTGTTGATTCAAATGTATGATGTAATGGCAAAAATGATAACATGATATCATTTTCATCTAACTTAATCGTTGCTGCAATATCCATAATATTGGCTGTAAGGTTTCTATGGCATAACATAACTGCTTTTGATATAGATGTTGTCCCAGATGTAAATAACATAATTTGCATTTCTTCTGGATCAATTTTCGCATCTAAAAATTCAGTATTTCCTTTGTCTAATAATTCTTTTCCTTCTTTCATTAATTGATGAATTGAATAGATGCCATTTTCATTTTTTTCTAAATCCATAGAAATAAAGTATTTTATTTTTGTATTATTTTTTTCTCTCAAACGTGCCATTATATCGTCATATTTGCTTGAGTAGAAAATTGCTTCAACTCCCGCACGTAAAATTAAACTTTCTATTTCATTATCTGGTAATGCTTTGTCTAATGGTACAACAATACCTGTCCCTGTAACAACTGATAAATAAGAAAGTCCCCATTCATAACGATTTTCTCCTATTACAGAAATACGTTTTCCTTTTAATCCCATATCAATTAATTTTGTTCCTAATGCATTAATTTGATCTCTAAATTCCTTATGAGTAATTTTTTTAAATTCTCCTTCTTTGTCCGTTTTTAAAATATATGCAGACCTGTCTCCAAATTTTTCACCTGATTTTTTTAGCATATCTTTTAAATCTGTATATGTATCAAATTTATGAATTGGCTTTCTCATTACTTTATCTCTCCTTTTTATCTAGGTTTTAGTCCTTCAATTACTGTTGTTTCAAATTCTTTAAATAGTTCCATTACATCAAATGTTTCTTGATTTCTCAATTTGTATACTAAGCTCGAACAAATTAATGCATATATCTCTGATGCAATAGCTTTCGAATCTCCTTTTTTGATTTCTCCTTTTTGAATACCTTGTTCTACAATCTGTTCTATTTTATTTATGTATTCATAAATTAACATCTGACATTTTTGATTTCTGGCTTCTTTTCCATAAAATTGGCTTAATAATATAGCTATTATATCTTCATACTTAAATACTATTTTGATTTGGATTAAAACAATTGCCTTAATTTTATCAATATAGTTCGTAAGTTTATCAGTTTTTATATCTATACTGTTTTGTAATAACTTAATTCCTTCTTCAATTAAAAAATTGAATATCTCCTCTTTGCTTGAAAAATGATAATATAATGTTCCCTTTGCTACTCCAACTGTTGCTGTGATATCTTCAATACTAGTAGCATCATATCCTTTTTCAGCAAATAGTTTCATAGAAGTTTCAAATATTTTTCTTTTTGTTTTATTCATATCTTATCCATCCTTCATTTTTAACATTATATATATAATTATATATAATTGCAATGTTTTTATGTTATTTTGTACAGAGCGTTCAGTTTTTTCTTTACCATGTTTTAAGTATGAAAATTTCTAATAATTGCATCCTTCATATCTTTTGCACATAAACATATTGTTAATAAAAAATTAATAAAAGAAATTGCAATTGCTATTATACTTAATATTTTATTTGCAATTAAATGTTCATACATGAAATAAAACGGTATACAGCTAAACACACAAATAGCTAATTGACATATTGCATATCTTATATATTTTTTATGACTTATAATTGTTAAAATAAACATTGTTACATTTGCTATCATTATAATAATGGGAATTGAAATATTTATTGACCACTGCTTAAATCCTGTTTTGTAATCTATGTATATGCTTAATATTGATATTGCAATAGCTTGGATAAGTACATGCATAGCAATATTGGTGTTTTTACTTATTGAATAAATAACTGTTACCCATATATATATAATACCTGCATTTGCTAATCCAGCCCAATGTATATCTGGGGTTGTCAATCGATTGATTAAAACTAGTATAAAAGCAATTATAATTGATATACCTATTGCAATTTTGATACCAAAATTACTTTTGTATGGATTTAAGTTTTGTGGATATAACATTTTTACCTCCTTGTTCATTTGTCCATTTTGGGACGGTCCTTTTTTGGACATTTTATATTTGATTGATAAATATGTATCAAAAATGAGCAAAATGTCCAAAAAAGGACCGTCCCAAAATGGACAAAACGCACAAAATTTACTGCGTATTACTTTCAATTTTGACACTAATTCCTTTATCTTGCAAAAATTGATAACATGTTTGTTCAATATTTGTATTATTTAATATTGACGTAAACGTTAAAACAAAATTATTTTCATATGAGCATGCCGAACATTTTATTTTTTCTACAGATTCTGGTGCTATTAGCATTAAGAAATTTTCTATGTATTGCTTGTATTTTCCAATAATTCCTATTCTTCCAATATTAGAAAATGTCATTGTTGTATACTTTCTGATTTCCAAATAGCTTAATCTTACAATTGGTTTTTTTATAGCTAATGGTATTGCTTTAATAAATGGATTTATGCCTAATCGTACATTGGCAGACATAGTTTTCTTAACTTCCTCTGGTGTTAATCGTTTTTCAAAATCTTTTTTTACAAATTCTAGTATCTTTTCAAATGTATCTAACTTATCTTTTTCCATCTCGGCTTCAACTGTTATATATGAAAAGAAATTTGTTATTGTATCTGATTGAAAATATTTTTTTAAATTTACTGGTATACAAATTTTAATTGGTCTTTTCTTTGGGTTTACAAAATTGTTTTTATAAATACTATATATCAAAAGTGCCGTTATATATTGAGTGATTGTACAATCCTGCTTTTTTACTTCTTCTTTTAATTGTTGTAAATCTATAATTTGATGAATCGCTGAGACCGCTCCTAATTTCAACTTTCCGCCTCTTAATAAATAAGCCTTTTTGCCTGAATTGTTATTCTTTGCTTTTTTATCAAAATTTTTAATATAGCTATCTTCAATTGTATAATTTACTTTTCTATATGTTCTTAATTCTTCTTGAAACTCCTCTGGATGTGCCATTTCTATATAACTATAAACAATTTCTTTAAAAAATTGCACTCCACTATTGCCATCAGTTAATGAATGAAAAATATCTATATTTATTTTCTTCTCAAAATACGTTATTTTGAATAAATACTGATTATTTGTTTTGGGATTAATATATCTGCATGGATAATCTCTTTCTGGTTCAACTATAATATCTTTTGGATTATATTCTAAATAGTTCCAAAAAAAACCATTTTTCATTTTTACACGAAATGATTTATACTTCTCTAAAGCTATTTTAACCGCCTTTTCCAATATGCATGGATCTATCTGTTCTTTTAAAATTGCAGATACACGAAAAACTGTACTATATTTTTTCCCCGCTGATATGGGAAATATTTTCGCTGAATTATCTAATTTTCGCCATTCTAATGTTCTTACTTTTTTATCTCTCACTTTTTACTCCTCTACACAAACTCTTCCCAGACTATATTGGCTAAATCTAATCCTTTTAATGTTAAAAAAATTCTATCTAAGTCTACTTCTAGTAATCCTTGTTCTACCAGTTTTTTAATTTCTTTTTGAAATAGAAATAATGGATTTTTTCCAAACTTTTCTTTGAATTTTGAAATTTGTATTCCTTCTATTGTCCTTAAGCCTAACATCATATATTCTTTTTCTTGTGCTTCTATATCTTGTATTTCATGAATAGTTCTTATTTGTTTTATATCTTTTTGTATATATTCGTCTAAATTTTCTGTGTTAGAATATCTTTTTTTATTAATATATGAATGTGATGCAACTCCAAAACCAATATATTCTTTTTGCTTCCAACAATTCATATTATGTTTTGACTGTTTATATGGCAATGCAAAATTAGATATTTCATAATGCTTATATCCTTGTAGTTCTAAAATATTTTTTACATAATGATATTGTGTCCTTTCTTCTTCATCTGTTGGTAAAATGAGCTTTTTATCTTCAACCATTCTTTCCATAGGTGTGTTTTCTTCTAATATTAATGAATAAACAGAAATATGTTCTGGTTTTAATTTTATTATTTCTTCTACACTTTCTTTAATGTTTTCTATTGTTTGATTTGGTAATCCTATCATTAAATCTACATTAATATTTTCAAATCCTATGTTTCTTGCTATTTTATATGTATCCAAAAATTCTGTATATGAATGTATTCTTCCTATCTTTTTTAATAAAATATCATTTGTTGTTTGTAATCCTATACTTAATCTGTTAATTCCACAATTTTTATATGCTTCTAATTTTTGTTTTGTAATTGTCCCTGGATTTACTTCAATTGTTATTTCTATATTTTCTAAAGTTTTTAATTTAGCTACTCTTTTTATTGTTTGCATTATTTGTTCAATATATTTACTATCTATTATTGATGGTGTACCTCCACCAATATAAATTGTAGTTATTTGATATGTTAACAATAATTGTTCTTCATTCTCTATTTCTTTTAATAATTTTTGTATATATTTTTCATACTTTTCTTGTTTATTAGAAAAAGAAATAAAATCACAATATAAACATTTTTGTTTGCAAAATGGTATATGTACATAAATTCCTAGTTCTGGTTTTGACATTTTTCTTCCTTCCTATGATTTAGCTATATCAATTATCTTTTTTAGGCGATAATTCACTCCTGACTTACCTATAGGATTTTTCAATTTTTTACCTAATTCTATTAATGACATGTCTGGATTTTCTAAGCGTAATATGGCAATTTCTTTTAAATTATCATCTAATTTGTTGAATTTTTTTTCTTTTTGCAATTTTTGTATAGCTTCTATTTGTTCGATAGAAGCGTTTATAGTTTTGTTTAAATTCGCTGTTTCACAATTTACTAATCTGTTTACTTTACTTCTCATATCTTTTTGTACACGAATATCTTCAAATTTTAACATCCCTCTGCTTGCTCCCATTAATGCCAATAATCTAGAAATTTCTTCTCCGTCTTTTATATAAATTGATTTTTTATTTTTCATATCTAATCGTTTTGTATGAATATCAAAATCTTCTTTTAGAATTTTTTGTACCTCATCTCTAATTTGTTTGTCTGAAAAGCCAAACTCTAAATGATAGTTGTTTTCTGGGTTATTCATAGAACCAGATCCTAAAAAAGCTCCTCTTATCATACTTTTTTTATTTTCTGTCTTATTTTCTAATTCTTGCATTGTTATTGTAAATGGTATTTCTTTAATTTTTAGTGTTATTACAAATGTATTTCCCTCTATTGTAATTTGATGATTGATTTTTAGATTTGATAATAACTTTGAAAATCGATTAATATTATATTCACTCTCTGTTGCATAACGTAATACTTTTCCATTTATCAAACTAGCATTGTTTGTAAGCAGATATCCTATTAATTCACATTTGACCTGTGTTTTATCTGCTAATGTATTGCATGTACTTAATTCTTCTTTAATATCTGATGAAAATGACATACTTCCTCCTTATAATCTAGCAACAACAATTCGATCATTGCCATACATATCTTTTTTGCAATAAATTTCACTATATTTTTCTTCATTTTCTAATAATTCTATAACATCTATTTTTTGATCATAACCAATTTCTAAGCATAAATATCCCCTATATTTTAGATATTGGTAACTTTGCTTAATAATTTTTCTATAAAAATCTAGTCCATCATAGCCTCCATCTAAAGCAATTTTAGGCTCTTTTTGCACTTGTTTTTCTAGCCTTTCAATTATATCTCTCTTTATATATGGAGGATTTGATACAATAATGTCAAATTTTTGAGGTGTAATGTTTTGGAATAAATCTGATTTTATCAATTTAATTTGATTTTCTACTTGATTGTTTATCGCATTTTTTCTTGATATTTCTATAGCGTTTTGGCTAATATCTATAGCTGTTATTTTGCTTTCTTTTATGTATTTTGCAAGTGATACCGCTATTGCCCCACTTCCTGTACATAAATCTAATATTGTTTTTGCATTAATTTTGTTTGCAATATTAATTACTTCTTCTACTAATATTTCTGTATCTTGCCTTGGTATCAAAACATCTTCATTAACAAAAAAATTAAGTTTCATGAATTCTTTTTGATTTGTGATATGCTCTATTGGTATATTATTTTTTAGTTTTTGAATTCCCAAAAAGTATTCTTTTTCTTGTTTAGTTTCTAGTTCTTGCATATCATTAACAATGATATATTGTCTTGGCTTTTTTAAGATGAATTGCATTAACATTCTTGCTTTTAGTTTTGGGCTTTCTATGTTTTCTACTTTTAAATCAATTGTTCCTTTTTCTATTGCTTCTTTTATTTTCATATTATACCTCACTTTTTTCTATTATATCATTGATAATTATATGTGACAACAGTTTTTTGTGAGAATACAAAAAAATCCCCCGCCTTAGCCGTAAGATGTCTTGAATTTTTAAGGACCTGTTCCTTCAAACAGGTGGGTACCTACCAAAATACTCATGGGCTTCTCACAATTCAAACGGTGAGCATGCACGCCATATTTTCGAGATCGGTCCCTCTTCTATATTTGTTGGTTCTAAAAATTCTGTCTACACGCACTATGCAGGGAAATTTATTTTCTATTAAGTTATTTTTATTTTAGCATATCTTTTTATTTGTTTCAAACATTTTTTGTTTTGTTTTTTTCTTGTTTTTAGTATTTATATTATTTTATCTTACTTTTTCAATATTATTCTTATTTTCTCATGCTTTTTATAATTTGATTTTTTTGTTTATTTATGCTAGAATAATTTTATGATGTTTGTAATAGACTTTAAAAGGGGTAATTATATTGCAAAAAATTAAATTAGGTGTTATTTTTGGTGGCATGTCCACAGAACATGATGTATCTATTGTTTCTGGTACATCTATTATTTTAAATTTAGATATAAATAAATATGATATTTTTCCAATTTATATAGATAAAAATGGTGAATGGTATCATTATGAAAATCAAAATGTTTTGTATCAAGTTGGAGATAAAATTTCAAATATTTCTAAAATTGAAAATTTAATTTCTTTCTTAAAAAGTTTAGATGTTGTTTTTCCTGTTTTACATGGATTATATGGTGAAGATGGCTCAATTCAGGGGCTTTTAGAGTTATTGAAAATTCCTTATGTTGGTTGCCATATATTAGCTTCTAGTATTGCTATGGATAAGGCTTATTCTAAAATTATATTTGAAAAATCTAATATAAAACAAGCAAACTATTTATATATAAAAGTTATGGATAAGTGTTATAGTCTGGTTAATAAAGATTTTTCAGAGAATATTGTTAGTTTAGATGAAATTTGTAATATTGCTGAAAGTTTGCATTATCCTCTTTTTGTAAAGCCTTCAAATTCTGGTTCTTCAGTTGGAATTAGTAAAGTTTCATCTAAAGAGTCTTTAAAAAATGCTATTATATATGCTTCTAAATTTGATAATAAAATTCTTCTTGAAGAACAAATTGTTGGAAGAGAAATTGAATGTGCTGTATTAGGAAATGATGTCGTTAAAGCTTCTTGTGTTGGAGAAATTTTGTCTGGAGATTCTTTTTATAGTTTTGATGCAAAATATAAAAGTTCTAATTCTAAGGTAATTATTCCTGCTAATATTAGCTCTTCTTTGACTAAAAAAGTTCAAGATTTGGCTGTGAAAGCTTTTAAGGCTATTGATGGAAAAGGTTTTTCTAGAATTGACTTTTTCGTGAATGATAAAACTGAAGATATTTATATTAATGAAATTAATACTATTCCTGGTTTTACTGAAATTAGTATGTATCCTAAATTATGGAAATATTCTGGTATTTCTTATTCTGATTTGCTAGATGAGTTAATTTCTTTGGCCCTGGAATGATTTTGAGTGTTTTTTTCGAATTTTTTGAAAATTTCGCAAAAAGTTATTGACAAACTGTGCCTTAACTATTATAATAATAATTGTTGTAATTATATCAATTCTATTGACAAAGTTTATATTTGCAGATGTGGCGGAATTGGTAGACGCACAGGACTTAAAATCCTGCGGTTGAATAAACCGTGCCGGTTCGATTCCGGCCATCTGCACCATAAGAGCAT
>CANQJY010000037.1 GCA_947624365.1 uncultured Clostridia bacterium | reverse complement strand
CTACTAGAAACAGCAAGTTTTGTACAAACAATTGAAAAAAGACAAGGAATGCAAGTATGTTGTCCAGAAGAAATTGCATTCCGTAAAAAATGGATTAATAAAGAACAATTAATAAAAATTTCAGAGAAATTCATGAAAACTGAATATGGACAATATCTAAAAAACTTTGCAGATGAAAAATAAAAATTGAAAGGGAAATTAAATATGAGCAAATTTAAAAAGATTGAAACAAGTATTAAAGATGTTTATATTATAGAGCCAACTGTATTTGGCGATAATAGAGGCTATTTCATGGAAACATATAGTAAGAAAGATTTTGAAGAAATTGGATTAAATTACAATTTTGTGCAAGATAATCAATCAAAATCTAAAAGAGGGGTTTTAAGAGGATTACATTTTCAAACCAAAAATACACAAGCAAAATTAGTACGAGTAATTAAAGGAGAAGTATTTGATGTAGCTGTAGACTTAAGACCTCAAAGTGAAACATATGGAAAGTGGGAAGGAGTTATACTTTCAGAAGAAAATAAAAAAATGTTTATGATTCCAAAAGGATTTGCACATGGATTTTTAGTATTATCAGATGAAGCAGAATTTACATACAAATGTGATGATTTTTATAATGGAGAAGCTGAAGGTGGTTTAGCTTGGAATGATAAAGATGTCGCAATAGCTTGGCCTTTAGGTGATATTGAAATCAAAGATTTACTAACTTCTGAAAAAGATGCAAAATGGCCATCTCTTAAAGAATTAAAAAATACTAATTTATTTCAAAATTTAGAGTAGGAGGAAAAATAATGGAAAACAATGTCTTAGTAACAGGTGCTGCAGGTTTTATTGGTGCAAATTTTGCAGAATATTTTGTTAATAAACATCCAGATTACAATGTTATTGTATTAGACAAATTAACATATGCAGGAAATTTAGATAATTTAAAAAATGTAATGGATAAAATTACATTTGTACAAGGAGATATTTGTGATTTTGACCTTGTAATGTCTCTATTTGAAAAATACAAAATCAATGGTGTTATCCATTTTGCAGCAGAATCACATGTAGATAATAGTATAAAAGATCCATTTATTTTTACACATACAAATGTAATAGGAACACATACATTATTAGAAGCTGCAAAAAGAAATTGGGGAGAGGGTAGTCCAAATAAGTTTGTACATATTTCAACAGATGAGGTGTATGGCTCTTTACAAGAAGATGGATATTTTACAGAAACATCACCTATTAAACCAAGTAGCCCATATTCATCATCAAAAGCAAGTTCAGATTTAATTGCATTTGCTTATAAAGAAACTTATAAAATGAATATAAATGTTACTAATTGTTCTAATAATTATGGACCATATCAACATCATGAAAAATTAATTCCACATATGATAAAATTAGCATTAAATAACCAAAAATTACCTGTTTATGGAACTGGTAAAAACATTCGTGACTGGCTATATGTAGAAGATCATTGTGAAGCAATTGATTTGGTATTCCATAAAGGAATTTCTGGAGAAAGATATAATATTGGTGGACATAATGAAAAGAGAAATATTGTAATTGTAAAATTAATTTTAAATAGATTAGGAAAATCTGAAGATTTAATTGAATTTGTAGAAGATAGAAAAGGACATGATTATAGATATGCTATAGATCCTACAAAAATAAAAAATGAATTAGGATGGGAACCAAAAACAAAATTTGAAGACGGAATTATAAAAACAATTGACTGGTATCTAAAAAATCCAGATTGGCTAAAATAAAAGTTTAAAGCATCGGGAAATATTCGATGCTTTTTGTTAAAATAAAAAAGGAGAAATATAATATGAGAATTGGAATTGATATTGGTGGAAGTCATATTGCTATTGCAGTTGTAGATGGCGAAACAATTATAGAAAAAATAGAATATGTATATGATGTAGAATTTAAAAATCAAATTCGTAAAAATTTAGTACAATATTTAAAAAATACTATATCTATCATGACAAAAAAATATAGTATTGAAATGATTGGAATATCATTAGCAGGGCAAATAAAGAAAAATACTTTAATCATTTCTCCAAATTTACCTGAATTAAATGGAATCAATTTTGCAGATATCTTATATTCAGAATTCTCAATTCCAGTTAGTGTTAATACAGATAGCTTATGTGCAACAAAAGCAGAAAAAGAATATGGTTGCTTAAAATCATTTTCAAACGGTGTTTTTCTTGTTATAGGAACAGGAATAGGAGCAGTAAATTTTCATGATAATAATTTTTTCATAAATGAATATGGCCACATGGTAGTACATAGAAATGGTAATTTATGTAGATGTGGCAAAAAAGGTTGTTTTGAAACTTATGGTTCTATGAAAGCATTAAAAAAATCTGTCCAAGATATTTTAGGTATATCAAATAATTCAGGAAAAGTAATACGTGCCTATTTACGTGAAAACATAGAAAGTCCTAAAGTACAACAAATAATTGATAAATATGTAGATGATTTTTGTATGGGACTAAGCAATATTATAGATATTACATTACCAGAAGTTATTGGCTTTGGAGGTAGTTTTTCATATTATGAAGATATTTTACTAGATAAAATTAAACAAAAATTGGAAAATGAAACTTTATTTATAGATAAAAATGATATGCCAGTATTTGTTATGGGTAAATTTAAAAATGATGCAGGAATGATAGGAGCAACACTATAATACTATTATAATCCAAAAGCAAAAAGCAAACATTTTTTTGTAAAAACTCTTGACAAAGAATAAATGTTCGTATATAATATAACTATAAAGCGAACATTTATTTTTATTTTGGAGGTTTATTATGAAAATAAAAATTGTAAATAGAAAAAAATTCATGAAATTACCAGCTATTATATTAGGCATATTATTTATATGTATATTGCTACTAACAAATAATTCATCAAGTAATACAAAAACAGCATATAAAACTATATATGTATCAAAAGGAGAAACTCTATGGTATATTGCAAATGAGCAATCAAAAAACAACCAATACTATAAGGACTATGATATCCGTGATATTGTGCAAAATATAAAAGAAATTAATGGATTAGCAGATGCCAATATATTTGTAGGCAAAGAATTAAAAATACCTTCATACAAATAAAATAGGGTATAATAACCCTATTTTTATAAGCCTGCAAGTGGATTACTTTCTACAGCATCCCTAACTTGACTATTATCAACATGTGTATAAATTTCAGTTGTAGAAATACTTTCGTGTCCTAACAATTCTTGTAATGCTCTAATATCAACATGTCCATATTGATACATCAAAGTTGCTGCAGTATGACGTAATTTATGAACAGAATATTTTGATGGATCTAAACCTGCAGCTGATAATTTCGTATATACTATATGTTGTACAGTTCTCCTACTAATTCTTTCTTTTCTTTCGCTCAAAAACAAAGCTTTCTGAGAACTTGTGCTTGTACCAGTTTTAGGTCTAACTGCTAAATATTCATTAATTGCTTTGATACACGCTTGATTTAAATATATCGTTCTTTCTTTATTACCTTTTCCAATAACAGTTAATTTATTTTCACTAAAATCAATATCATTAATATTAATTTCTACAAGTTCAGAAAGACGCATACCGCAATTTAATAATAAAGTTATAATAGCATAATCTCTTTGATGATTTCTATTATCAGCATTATCTGTAATTTGCAACAATTTTCTACTATCATCCAAATTTAAATATTTAGGTTGCCTTTTATCTAATTTAGGAGTTTCTAAATTTTGTGCAGGATTTGTTTTTATTGCATATGCAGAATCTGCCTTTTGATTTAAATATTTAAAAAATATTCTAATTGTAGAAACCTTACGTGCTCTAGTTGCAGCCTTACTTCCTTGCTCTCTTGCCAAATATCCGATAAAAGCATGAATATCATCAAGTTGTATTTTTCTAATAGTACCAATTGAAATATCCTTTATGATAATTTTAGAAAAATCTGTTTCCTTAGTTAATTTAAATCGAATTTTAATAAATTTTAAAAACATAGATATGTCATAATTATATTCTCGTATGCTATTAGGTGATTTATTTAATATTGTAGCACTATAGTCTAAGAATGCATTTACATAATCTGGATTGTTTTCAGGATTAATCATTTTTATTATACCAAAAATAGTAGGGAATAGGGGAATCTTAAGCATTTTCAAAATTATAAGTTTTATATTTTTATAATTTATAAAATTTAATTTAATAATTCTAAAAATTTGATTTTTTTAGCTAAAATTTTTAGAACTATATAAAACTAAAAATTTATAAAAAAACAACGCATGAAAATCGATTTTAAGCGATTTTTATATTTTACTCAACAAGTTACATTAGTGAATAATAGCTATATATAGCGTTTTTTAGAATATTTCTATAATAAAGATTTTCTCCTATGCAACATTGTACAAAACTTTGATTTTGTGCAATGTTATATTTCAATTAATATAGAGAAATCTTATATTATCCCTCTATTCTCTATCCTAAATTTTCTACAATTTTTTTAGTTTTCCTACTATTTGTTCCTTTCTTTTTTTACTACAAATACTATTATATCAAAAAAATCCTGTTTTGTAAATATTTTGTAGAAACTTTGCGCAAAATAATATCCAAACTAGTGTCCAATTGGGGACGGTCCTTTTTTGGACATTTGTTAAGAGAAATGTCCAAAAAAGGACCGTCCCCAATTGGACACTAGATATTATTTATATAGTTTTAAATATAAATCCATGTTGTCAATAAATTCATCATTATTTTTTGTTTCTGTCATTTTTTTGATAACTTGCTCTGTTACTTCTGCAACAGGTAGACTGTTCATTGCTTTTCTTAATGCAAATACAGTTTCTTTTTCTTTTTGTGTTAATAATAGGTCTTCCCTTCTTGTTCCTGATTTATTTATGTCTATTGCTGGGAAAATACGTTTTTCTGACAATTTTCTATCTAGATGTACTTCCATATTGCCTGTTCCTTTAAATTCTTCAAATATAACATCATCCATTCTGCTACCTGTTTCTACCAATGCTGTTGCAAGTATTGTTAAACTTCCACCAAATTCAATATTTCGTGCTGCTCCAAAAAACTTTTTTGGTTTATGTAAAGCTGCAGGATCTAAACCTCCTGATAATGTTCTACCTGAAGATGGAATTACTAAGTTATATGCTCTTGCTAGTCTAGTAATACTATCCAATAGAATAACAACATCTTTTCCATGTTCTACAATTCTTTTTGCTCTTTCTAATACCATTTCAGCTACTTTTACATGATGCTCTGGCAATTCATCAAATGTTGAATAAATTACTTGACCTTTTATTGAACGTTTCATGTCTGTTACTTCTTCTGGCCTTTCGTCAATCAAAAGAACTATTAGTTCAACTTCAGGATTATTATTAGTTATACTATTTGCTATTTTCTTTAATAAAGTAGTTTTTCCTACTTTTGGTTGTGCAACAATCATACCTCTCTGGCCTTTTCCAATTGGGCTAATTAAGTCAATTATTCTCATTGCATATTCATTTGTTGTTGTTTCTAATTTTAATTTTTCATTTGGGTAGATTGGAGTTAATTCATCAAATCTTTTTCTTTTTGCTGCTTTTTCAGGGTGTTCCCCATTTACTTCTCCAACAAAAATTAAAGATGGGAATTTCTCTCCTTCACGAAATCTTGAAATACCTTTGATAACATCACCTGTATCTAGGTGAAATCTTTTAATTTGAATCATTGAAATATATACATCTTTTGGAGTTGATAAATAATTTTCTCCTCTTAAAAAACCATATCCATCAGGTAAAATGTCTAAAATACCTTCTGCAATTTCATCACCTTCATTTGTTAATTTATAATCAACTATAGGTTCACCATTTTCATCATATTGCGTCTGATTAATTATTTTATCTTCTAATTTTTCTTCGGGTTTCATAATTTTGCTTAAAATTTCAATTAGATCTTCTTTTTTTAATTTTGATATGTTTTTAATATTATTTTCCTTTGCTAGAGCTTTTAAGTCTAGTAAAGTCATTTCTTCTAATTCTGGCATAACTTCCTCCTTTTATGTTATATATTATATCATATTCCATAAAAAAATGGAATAGATTTTCCAGTTTTTAGTAAAAAAAAATTATTCAAAGCTTTGTTATTACAAAAATTTTGAATAATTTTAAAAACCTGTATCAATATATACTTTTTCATTTGGTAAATACATATCTAATTTATCCCTAGCTATATCTTCTATGTATTTTTCAGATGATATGTCTTCTTTTCTTTTTGCTAATTCTTCTTGATATTCTTTTTGTTCCTCAATTTGTTGTGATAATTCTTCAGTAGATTTAGCGTATTGATTTAGGGTTTTTTGTTGATTTGCAAATGTAAATATTGCATAAATAAGAACTACTATTACAAATAACCATTTAAAAAGTTCTTTTGTATTTTTCATGAGTATTCATCTCTCCACTTCATTTTTCCTTACGGATGGTACTAATATATTATTCTTCTTTTTATACAAAAATCCTTCTAATTTATGACATTTTTTTGTTAATTTTTTGATTTTTTTTCAAAAAATCAACTTTCATTGGGATTTTCGACAAATTTTTTCTCAAATTAATAATAATAAATGATATTGGCTTAAATATTTTTCGTACACTTTTCCTCATAAAATTTATTGGTACTAATAATATATTTTTTATTTTTTCTATTAAATCAATAGCTTTGTTCAATAAAAACACATTGATTTTTACAAAATATTTACTTATACTAAGCATATAAATAAGACAACCGAACAGTAGTCCTATAAATATATAAATTCTGATTTCTCCACTATTAAAGGTAAAAATAGAATATAATAAAATAACACCTGTTAATACACAAAATAAGACATCTTCGATATATGTTATAAAATCTTTTGTTTTAATACTTTTTCGCAATATCCTAAAAAAGTCAAATAGAATACCAATTAACATTCCAATGATAATAAAAATCATAAAAATATATGCCTGATTTGTAATCATGTTTTCCTCCGCCTATTTAAAAATTTTGCTTAATAAACTTGTATTCTTCATTTTCTCTTGATCCTTGTCACTATATGCAAGATATGAAATTTCTCCTTCCAAAATAACTTCTGAAGTATCAATGCTTAATTTATTTACTCGAATATTCTCTCCTTTTACTGTTAATAAACCTAATTCTGTTTCAACTACAACAACTTGATCATCAAAACTTAACACATCATTAACACCTGAAATTGTTAATTTCCCTCTATTTTCTAAAATTAAATTTTGTATAATATTAGTATTTACCGTTTTTCTTTCTTCTATTGTCATATGCAACCTCCTAAATTAACTATTTCTATATAATATTCTAAGGTTGTCTTTTTTAGAACTAAAAAAAGAAGCAAAATCTTTGCTCCTTATAACTTATTTACTTTTTCCTTAAACAACTCTCCCCTTTCGACTGCATTTTTGAACATATCAAAACTTGCACTAGCTGGCGAGAATAAAACCACTTCCCCATTTTTTGCATATTTTTTTGCTAAAGAAATCGCTTGATCTAAATCATTTGCTGTATAAATTGGAATTTTCTTATTTTGAACTTCCATTTCTGCTTTTACAGCTTCAAATATCTTTCCTGCTGTTTGCCCCATTAAAACAAGTGTAGTTACTTTATCTAAAATTGGTTTTGCTATAGCTGTGTAATCTAAATTTTTATCATATCCTCCTGCAATTAGAACAATCTTTTCTTTGTCAAATGCCTGAATTCCCGCAATAGTTCTCGTAGGAGATGAACTACTAGAATCATTATACCAGCTTACGCCATCAATTTCTCTTACAAATTCAATTCTATGAGCAACTGGATGAAATGCTTTGATAGTATTAACTGCATTATCTATGTCAACTAATGTTTGTGTTGCAGCAATAGCAGCACAAATATTTTCATAATTGTGTTTTCCTTTTAAAATAACTTCATCTGTGTTTAAAATATGTTTCCTAATTTTATCTTGACAAACTTTTATCATACCTTCATCAACTATATATCCATTATCTAATTTGTTATTACTACTAAAAAATATTACTTTTCCATTTGCTTCTTTAGAACAATTTTTAGTGATTTCATTATCATAGTTTAATACTAAAATTCCTTTTTCATTTTGATGTTGAAAAATAGTTTTTTTAGCATTTATATATTCTTCATAATCTTTATGTATATTCAAATGATTTGGTGTTATATTTGTAATAACAGCAATTTCTGGGCTAATATCCATTCCCATTAATTGAAAACTACTTAATTCTAAAACAACTACATCTTCTGGTACAATTTCAGGTAATTTTGTGAATAATGGTGTTCCAATATTACCTCCCAAAAATGTATTATATCCAGCATCTTGCAAAATAGCATGAATTAAACTAGTTGTTGTTGTTTTTCCATCACTTCCTGTTACTCCTATTATTTTTGCAGGACACATTTTCATAAATAATTCAATCTCTGTTGTAACTATTGCTCCATTTTTTGCTTCTTTTTCTAGCTCTGGTCGAGTAGGTAAACAACTAGGTGAACGGAAAATTACAATAAAATTTTGTAATTTTTCTAATGCATTTTCTCCAAATGAATATTCAAAACCATAATTTAATACTTTATTTGTTATTTCTGTTGGAATATTATTAATATCTCTGTCATCAAAAACAGTAACTTTTGCTTGCTTTTGATATAAATAATCTAATAAAGGAATATTGCTAACACCTAACCCTATAACTGCTACTTTTCTAAATCGAATAAAATTGTTAAATTCTTCCAACTTTTCATTTTTATAATTCATTTTTTTCAATCCTCTCTAATGGATAAATTTTCTCACTCAATATTATCATGTATTTTGTGATTTTTCAATCTATTTTATGTATATTTTTTAAAAAAGTTGACACAATAAATATAGATAATGAAATGGAGGTGCTTTTCATGTCAGATAATAATAACAACAACAAAAATAATAAGAACAACAAAAATAACAAAAACAACAGTAATAATGAAAATCAAAACAATAACCAAAACTGCAATAACTAGTTGCAATAGAAAAAGACATGTAATGCATTTTTTTCGCAATACATGTCTTTTTCTATTATTTTGTTCCAAATATTCTATCTCCAGCATCTCCTAATCCAGGAACAATATATCCAAATTCATTTAGTGATTTATCAACACATGCTGTATATAATTGCACATCAGGATGATTTTCTTCTAATTTTTTTATTCCTTCTGGTGCGGATATAATTGATAAAAATTTTATATTTTTTACCCCATCTTCTTTTAACATTGTAATTGCATCTACTGCTGATCCTCCTGTTGCAAGCATGGGATCTAATACTATTACTTGCCTTTTCTGTATATCTTTTGGCATTTTGTAATAATATTTTACAGGTTTCAAAGTTTCTTCATTACGGTATAATCCAATATGCCCTATTTTTGCATTTGGAATCACATGGATTAGTCCGTCTAACATTCCTGTTCCTGCACGTAAAATTGGAACAAATGCATATTCATTTTCGTCTAATACTTCAGTTTCCATCTTGCATAGAGGTGTTTCTATTTCAATAGTTTTCAATTTTGCGTCTTCCATTGCTTTATAACATAATAATGAAGCAATTTCTCCTATAATCTCTCTAAATTCTTTTGTTCCTGTATTTTTATTTCTGATAATTGATAATTTGTGTCTAATTAATGGATTATCTAATATAATTGGTTGCATTTTTTTCTCCTTTAAATTCTATATTTTTCTCTCTTTTTATAAGAAGTATGCAATAATTCATGAGCTTTATGACTTCCTGGTTTTTCTAAATATTCTTCATAAATTGTTTTTAAAATTGGATTTTCATGTGATTTTCGAATATGACTTTTTTCATCAATATCATATAAACTATCTGCTCTTAATTTTTTAACATCTACTTCATCACGAATTTTTGCACTTTTGATTGGTTGGCCACCACCCATTATACATCCACCTGGACATGCCATAATTTCTACAAATTGATAATCTGCTTTTCCAGATTTTATTTCTTCTAAGATTGTTCTGGCATTTGCTAAGCCACTTGCTGCAACAACTTTAATATCTTTTCCTGCAATTGTAATGGTTGCTCGCTTAATTCCTTCTTTTCCGCGTACTTGTTCAAAATTAATCTTTTCTAAATCTTTTCCTGTTAGTATATCTTGTGCT
>CANQJY010000036.1 GCA_947624365.1 uncultured Clostridia bacterium | reverse complement strand
ATATTCATCAAAAAAACTGATAGAATTCTATCAATTTTATTTGACAATTTTCTATCAGTTTTATTATACAATTTACAGATTAAAAGCCTTTAAACTACACTAATAATTTTTAAAAATTGTTGAAACTAAAATCTACGCAATTACTAATTTTTTACTCATTTAAAATTATTTATCATAATTATCTAAAAAATGATATGTCTTATTATCTTTTCGGTATGAAATAATTGTATCAAGATTAACATTTTGAGCACTTCTAAAAATATTCATATCTATATTTGAATAAACCTGCCTCAAATGTTTTATAAGTTCTTTCATTTCTTCTCTTTTTGAACTACCATCATTATTATTACACTTTGTATAATGTTCAGTAAATCTACAAGCACATTGAATAAATTCTAAATTATTTTTTTCCATCCAATTAATAATATCTTTTTCCTTTACAAGATACAATGGCCTAATAAGTTGCATACCAGGGTGAGAAGTACTTTTCACCTTAGGCATCATAGTTTGCATTTGAGCACCGTAAAACATTCCCATAAGTATAGTTTCGATCACATCATCAAAATGATGTCCCAAAGCTATTTTATTACAGCCTAACTCCTGTGCTTTTTCATATAAATGACCTCTTCTCATTCTTGCACATACATAACAAGGATGATCTTTAATATTAACAACTCTGTCAAATATATCTGTTTCAAACATTATAATTGGTATATTTAAAAGTTTACTATTATTAATTATTTTTTGCTTATTTATTTCGTTGTATCCTGGATTCATACATAAAAACACTAACTCAAAATTCATTTTACCATGTCTTTGAAGCTCTTGAAAACACTTTGCCATAAGCATAGAATCTTTTCCACCAGACATACAAACAGCAATTTTATCGCCTTCTTGTATCATGTCATAGTCTTGAATTCCTCTAATAAAATTATGCCATATTTTTTTACGATAACTAGTAATAATTGTCCTTTCAATTTCTTTATATCTTTCCACTAAAAACGCTCCTTTTTTATTATATCTTTTACTACTTCTCCTGCAATAATTAGACCTGCCACTGAGGGAACAAACGAAATACTTCCTGGAACTTGATTTGTAGATGTATACTTTTTAATTGGATCTTCTTTTGAATAAACTACTTTGAGTTCCTTAATTCCTCTAACTCTTAATTCTTTTCGCATAACTTTTGCCAAAGGACAGATACTTGTTTTATAAATATCTGTCACTTCAAATTTAGTTGGATCTAATTTATTTCCTGTTCCCATACATGAAATTATAGGAATATTCAATTTATTTGCTCTTATAACCAATTCTATTTTAGCAGTTACAGTATCTATAGCATCTACAATATAGTCAACAGTATCATCTAGAATTTCTTTACTATCAGGCATAAAAAATTCTTCATATATTTCAACATTTGCATTTGGATTAATATCTAATATTCTTTGTTTGGCAACTTCAACTTTAGGCATTCCAATTGTTTTATGAGTGGCAATCAACTGTCTGTTTAAATTTAATATAAAATTACCTATTCCTGCTCTTGCTAAACCTTCGACAACAAAAGAGCCTACTCCTCCAATTCCAAATATTACGACTTTTGCATGCTGTAATTTTTCTATTCCATCTTTTCCTATTAATAATTCTGTTCTTGAAAATTGATTTGACATCATATTTAAGATTTCCTCCAATTCCATTATACAAATTACTCTAATGTACTCATAAATTTATTGCTAAAATCAGGATTTACCTTTTTTAAGTTAATAGGCTTTAAATCTTTATTTGTAAAACAATGTTTTGTTTCCCCAGTCATAACAATTTTTCCTGTTTTTTCATCAATAACATTATATCCAACTACCATTCTTACACCAGAATACTCTTTCATATAAGTATGAATTTCTATAACATCATCAAATGAAACATGATGTTTATAATCAATATTTACACCTAATACAGGTATTGTTATACCCTGTTCTTCAAAAGAAGAAAAAGGCATACCCAATTTATCAAGCCAATGACATCGAGCTTCTTCTAGAAATCTTATATAATTAGAATGATGAACTACTCCCATCTTGTCTGTTTCATAATAATTAATTTTTCTTTTAAATATAAAAGACATTGTAATTCCTCCTTAATAATTTTTCCAAAAAAAGAACTAGATTGCTTTCGAAGGAGAAATCTATCTAGTTCATAAACAAAAAATAAACATATAAATATATGATTTATTAAAAGAATTGTAGCAAAAAAATATAAGTAAGTCAATAAAAATAGTAAAAAAAATCAAAAAATTATTCAATTTGGTAGGTTTCTAAATTTTTAATAGCTGGATCATATAAATTTTTACCTCTAAAATCAAATCGAGAACCATGGCAAGGGCAATCCCATGTTTTATCTACATCATTCCATGAAAGTAAGCAACCAAGGTGTGTACAGACAGGTTTTACAGCAAAAATTTGACCACGAGAGTCTTTAAAAATACCCACTTTATTACCATTTATTTGTACAATACCACCAGAGTTTAAAGCAATATCATCAAATTTTAAATAAGAAGGATTTATTTTATCTAACACGACAGATTTAGTAGATTGAACTATCATATTTTTTACTTCATCCCTATTTTTTATTGGTTGCATACGTGTTGCAGAGAAAATAGGAGCATATTTATTTTCTTTTCCACAAATCATATCAACTATAATATTTGCAGCTACATTAGAAGAAGTCATACCCCATTTTTGGAAACCAGTTCCAATATATAAGTTTGGCATATAATGGCTATATAAGCCAATATAAGGAACTTTATCTAAGGTGATACAATCTCGAGTATTCCAGCGATACAAAACATCACAATTAGGATAGTATGTTTTCGCTACTTTTTCTAAAACACCATAACTTGCTTCAAAATTGCAGTAAGTTCCAGTTTTATGGTCAGCACCACCAACAAGCAATAAATCTTTACCATTAATATGTGCCGCCCTAAAAGAAAGAGTAGGAGATTTTGCAGTTAAATACATACCATTAAATAAAGTTTTTTTAGTGTCTACAGCAATTAAATAAGAAGAAGATTGATACATTTTTAGAAAATAAAATCCAGGAATTTTTAAGAAAGGATAATGGCATGCAAGGATTACATGTTTTGCTTTAACATTTCCATCATCTGTATAGCAAATATAATTATCATTTGATTTTCGGATATCAGTAATTGTTGAATGAGTAAAAATTTTACAATTATTATAAATGATATCAACTAAACCATAAACATATTTAAGTGGATGAAATTGAGCCTGATTTTCAAACATACAACTACCTAAAATTGTAAAAGGAAGGCCTAAATTTGTTACAAATTTACAAGGAAAATTTAAAGATTGCACAGCAGATACTTCATCATGAATGCTTTGAACTTCATCAGGATTAGTTGTGTACACAAAACTATTTTGATATGAAAAATCACAAGAAATATGTTCATTATCAATAATCGTTTTTATATTTTTAATAGCTTCTTCATTTGCTTCTAAATATAATCTAGCAAAAGATGTACCAAAATTATTAATCAAATAATTATAAAAAAGACCATGTTGGCTAGTAATTTTAGCAGTTGTATGCCCTGTTGTTTTACTAGCAATTTCAGATTTTTCAATAACAATAACCTTAAAGCCCAATTTAGTTAAATAATAAGCACAAGACATTCCAAAAATACCAGCACCAATTATACAAATATCACAAGAAAGAGAAGAATTTAATTTTGGAAATTCATATTTTTTATCGTAAGTTTCAATCCATAAAGAATGCATTTTTATCACCTCAAAAATATATTCAAAAATAGTATGCCCCAAAATTGCAAAAATATAAAAAACATGTTATAATCACCATGAATAAATTAATAGCGAATAAGTTCTTGAAAAAATGAGTAAAATAACAATGAACTTAAATCCAGAAAGAAAGGAAGGATAAAAATGGGAGAAGAACAAAAAGAAAAACTTTTTGCAAAAAGAGAAGAGGGATGGAAACATGTCGATGAAAAGCAAAAACAAGAAATTATGAAAGTATCAGATGAATACATGGCATTTTTAAACAAAGCAAAAACAGAACGAGAGTTTATTAAAACCGCTAAAAAGTTAGCAGATGATAATGGATATACAGATATTATTAACAAAAAAGAATTAAAACCAGGAGATAAAATTTATTTTATAAATCGCGAAAAAAGTATGTATTTAGCTGTGATAGGGGAAAACAGTATAGAAGAGAATGGAATGCATATTATTGGATCTCATGTAGATTCTCCAAGATTAGATTTAAAACCAAACCCATTATGTGAGGAAGGAGGTTTGGCATATTTTAAAACACATTATTATGGAGGAATAAAAAAATATCAGTGGACAACAATACCATTAAGTTTACATGGTGTTATAGTAAAAACAAATGGAGAAAAAGTGGAAATTAACATAGGGGAGAGCGAAACAGATCCAATTTTTACAATTACAGATTTATTGCCACATTTAGCACAAGAACAAATGGAGAAAAAGTTAAAAGAAGGAATTGAGGGAGAAAACTTAAAACTATTAATAGGAAGCATTCCTTTTAATGATGACAAAGTACAAGAAAAAGTTAAATTAAATATATTAAATATATTAAATGAAAAATATGGTATTACAGAAGCAGATTTTATGAGTGCAGAATTAGAACTTGTTCCGGCATTTAGAGCAAGGAGCCTAGGATTTGATGAAAGTATGGTTGCAGGATATGGGCAAGATGATAAAGTTTGTGCATATACATCATTACGAGCAATGATGAATTTGCAAAAAGTAAAAAATACAGCAATATGTATTTTGTCAGATAAAGAAGAAATTGGAAGCATGGGAAATACAGGAATGGAATCACACATGTTTGACTTCTTTGTATCTGAAATTTTAAATAAATTAGGTATTAATAAGCCAAACTTATTAGATAGAATATTCTGCTTATCTAAAATGTTATCATCAGATGTAGATGCAGGATATGATCCAATTTACGCATCTGTATCAGATACCTTAAATGCAGGATATTTAGGTAAAGGAATTACTTTGAACAAATATACAGGTTCAAGAGGAAAATCAGGAGCATCTGATGCTAATGCAGAGTATGTGGCATGGGTAAGAAATGTGCTTGAAAAAAATAATATTAAATATCAAATTACAGAACTTGGAAAAGTAGATTTAGGCGGTGGAGGAACAATCGCATATATTCTAGCCAATAAAGGAGCAGATGTTATTGATTGTGGTGTTCCAGTACTTTCTATGCATGCACCATATGAGGTTACTAGCAAATATGATATATATTCAGCATATAAAACATACGAGGCTTTTTGGGAAGAGTAAAGCCTAAAAGTATTGAAAAAATAGCAAAAATATGATATAATAATATAAGTTACAATTGGTTGAAAGGGAATTCATGGATTATTAGGAGGAGCAAAATGGAAAAAGTATTAATACTAGAAGGACTAAAAGCAGAGCGGATAATGTTGAAACATAAGTATAAAGAGAGCGAAATAGTACCTTCTGTGTTTGGTGCAATAAATTGCATCAAGAAGAATGACTATGATATTATTGTCATAGGTGGGGCTATTGATAACATCTTTAACCTTAATAAGCTGATTGAAAACTACTTTCCCGTTGAATGGGAAGACATAGATGAAGTAGAATATTACCCAGTTAAATTGGGTGAGATATTTCGAAACTTCTGTGAAAACAATTGGCAAAGACGTCCAAAAATAATCATATATGCTACTACATATGATTATAAATTTAAAGGATGTTGGAGGAACAATAACGAAGAAATAATTAAGTTCATTGAAAAACATGATATGGGATGGTTTGATAAAATCAAACGGAACATGTCAAAAGATGTAAAAATGTTATTAAATTAAACCATGAAACCCTAAAAATGTAACAGACCCTTAGACAATTCAAATGAATATCTAAGGGTCTTATCTTATAAATCTTTTAAATGATCTACAAACAAATCTAAAAATTTCAATTTTTGTTCTGACAAATTACTAATTTTATAAGACAAATCAACTTGAAATTTTACGTCTTCATTTATTATTAAATCATGGAAAACAACATTAGGAGCAATACCTAAAATATTCATATAATTAACTAAAGTTTCTAGTTTTACACCACTATTACCATTTTCCAATCTAGAAATATATTTTTCAGAGATATCTAATTTTTCAGCTATTTTATCTTGAGTCAAATGATGTTTTTTTCTATAATCTTTAAAAACTTTTCCAATAGAAGAATCAATATTTGATTTGGCTTGATTACTCATAATGTACCTCCGTCTTCAACATTTTTTTAAGTATAACAAATTTGACATAAACATAGAACAAACTTTAAATGCGAGAACATTTAAGCAAAATAACACAATTAAATCAAAACATATTCGACAAAAATCGACAAAAAGACAAAACAGGATATTACACTATTAGTGATAACCAAAAGACCATCACATAAAAAGTGATGGCTTTCATATTATAAATATTTTTTTAATGTTTCAACACTATCTTCTTGCATTACTACAAAATCATTTAAAATATTTTTAACATCAGATGCAGCTTCAGGGTTTTGATTAATTAAACGTCTTCCTTCTATGATTCCCATATTAGTTCCTTGCATTAATAGCTCAGATAATTTAGAAGTTGTATCATCTACCATTGTTTTCATTTGAATTCCATACCAAGTCATCATTTTTGTCATTGCATTTGTTTCATGAGGATCTTTGTCAGAATATTGGGAATACAAATCATTTACTCTTTGTGATATTTTTTCATATTTATCATACTCAGTATTTAGTACTTGCTTAAATGTATTATCTTTAGCTTTATCAGAAACATATGAAATTGCATTCATACCCATTGTAGCCCCTTTATTTACCTCATCTAAAATATTTAAATTTTGATTTTCCATATTATAAAACACTCCTTTTATAATAGAATAACCATAAAAATGAAAAATATGCATATAATTAAGTGAGGTGAAGAAATTGAAAAATAAAATTAAAACATATGCAAAATCAATTATATTTCCAGTTCTTATAGGAGGGATTGTAGGGCTGATTATAGCGCCATTTATGGATTACACATCATTAGAAAAACCACCTTTAGCACCCCCAGGATTTCTATTTCCAATAGTATGGACTATCTTATATATTTTAATGGGAATATCATATGGAATTTTAAAAACAAAAAACTTAACAGATGATGAAACCAATAAAATTTATTATAAACAACTAGCAATTAATGCTTTATGGCCTATTTTCTTTTTTGTATTTCAATGGAAATTATTTGCATTTGTATGGATATTATTGTTAGATATAGCAGTTTATATTATGATAAAGAAATTTTACGAAAAAGATAAAACGGCTGGAGCATTGCAAATTCCATATTTCATTTGGCTACTTTTTGCGACATACTTAAATATTTCAATTTATTTATTAAACCGATAAAAATTTGTCATGAAATTGTAATATAAATGAAATATAGATAGAAATCCTTGAAATGAAAGATGTTTCAAACCAGTTTCCAATAAAATGTTGCAAATGCAACAGTAAACGCAAATTTTTATGGTAAAATGAATTCAACAAAACGAAAGGGGAAATTGGTATGAAAATTATCAAAAGAGATGGAACAATTGTGGATTACGATCGAGAAAAAATTAGGATTGCAATTCAAAAAGCAAATAATGAAGTAAGTAGAAATGAAAGAGTAACAAAAGAAAAAATTGAAGAAATTATTAAGTATATTGAAGAATTAAATAAGCCAAGAATATTAGTAGAAGATATACAAGATATTATAGAACAAAAATTAATGGAATTTGGAAAATACCAATTAGCTAAAAAATATATAACATATAGATATACTAGAGAATTAGTAAGAAAAGCAAATACAACAGATCAATCTATAAAAGAATTAATTGAAGGTGAAAACGATTATTGGAATAATGAAAATTCTAATAAAAATGCAAAAGTAGTTACAACTCAAAGGGACTATTTAGCAGGAATAACGAGTACAGATATTACAAGAAGATTTTTACTATCAGATGATATTGTAAAAGCACATGATCAAGGAATTATCCATTTCCATGATGCAGATTACTTTGCTCAAAATGCATTACATAACTGTGAATTAATCAATCTAGAAGACATGTTACAAAATGGAACTATTATTAATGGGGTAATGATAGAAAAACCACATAGATTTATAACAGCTGCAACAATTGCAACACAAATTATTTTAGCAGTTACTTCATCAAGTTATGGAGGAGCAACTATTACATTAAGCCATTTAGCGCCATTTGTAAGAGCAAGTTATGAAAAATATGTAAAAAAATATAAAGACAGAGGAATGGATCAAAAAACATGTGAAAAGTATGCAAAACAAGACACCAAAAAGGAAATAGCAGATGGAGTGCAGACTTTTAATTATCAAGTAAACTCTATGACAAATACTAATGGACAAGCACCATTTTTATCTGTATGTATGTATTTAGGAGAAACAGAAGAATACAAAGAAGAATTAGCAATGATTATTGAAGAATTTTTAAATCAAAGAATACTAGGATTTAAAAATGAAAAAGGAGTATATATAACACCAGCATTTCCAAAATTGCTATACATTTTAGAGGAGGACAATATACATGAAGAAAGTAAATATTGGTATTTAACAGAATTAGCAGCAAAATGTACAGCTAAAAGATTAGTACCAGACTATATTTCAGAAAAGAAAATGCTAGAATTGAAAATAGATAAAAACGGAAATGGAAATTGCTATCCATGTATGGGATGCCGTTCATTCTTGACTCCATATGTTGATCCAAAAACAAATAAACCAAAATATTATGGAAGGTTTAATCAAGGTGTTGTTACAATTAATTTAGTAGATGTTGCATTATCATCAGGAAAAGATATGGACCTATTTTGGGATATATTTGAACAAAGGTTAGAATTATGTCATAAAGCATTACAAGCAAGACATCAAAGATTAAGCAAAGCAACAAGTGATGTGGCACCAATTCTATGGCAACATGGTGCATTAGCAAGATTAGGAAAAGGGGAAAGTATCCATGATTTATTACATAACGGATATTCAACTATTTCACTTGGATATGCAGGTCTTTATGAGTGCGTAAAATATATGACAGGACATAGCCATACAGATAATGGAGAAGGTAAAAAATTCGGAATACAAGTAATGCAAAAATTAAATGATAAATGTAAACAATGGAAAGAAGCAGAAAACATAGATTATAGCGTTTATGGAACACCAATTGAATCTACAACATATAAATTTGCAAAATGCTTAAGAGAACGTTTTGGCGAGATAGAAGGTATTACAGATAGACAATATATTACAAATTCATACCATGTTCCAGTATTTGAGGAAATTGATGCTTTCACAAAACTAAAATTGGAAAGTGAATTCCAACAATTAAGCCCAGGAGGAGCAATTTCTTATATAGAAACACCAAACTTACAAAACAATATACCAGCAGTTTTACAAGTAATAAAATTTATTTATGATAATATCATGTATGCAGAATTAAATACAAAATCAGATTATTGTCAAAAATGTGGATTTGATGGAGAAATCTTAATAGATGAAGATTTAGAATGGTATTGCCCAAATTGTGGAAATAGAGATCACAATACATTAAATGTTGCAAGAAGAACTTGTGGATATATTGGAAGTAATTTCTGGAACAAAGGAAGAACACAAGAAATTAAGGAAAGAGTATTGCATATTGATAATAAGGATGATGATTAGAAATGAGATATAGTAAAATTAGAAAAATGGATATTTCAAATGGGCCGGGTGTTAGAGTATCACTTTTTGTACAGGGTTGCACATTTAATTGCAAAGGTTGTTTTAACAAGGAAACACATGATTTTAATGGAGGAAAAGAATTTACTGATGAGTCTATTAATCATATTCTAGATTTATGTGAAAATGAAAATATAGAAGGATTATCTATTTTAGGTGGTGAACCTCTACATCCTAAAAATATAGAAGGAACAACTAAATTAGCAAAAGCTTTTAAAGAAAAAATGCCAAATAAAAATCTTTGGATTTGGACAGGGTATTCATTTGATAAAGATTTGCAAGGTAAAGAAATATTGAATTATGCAGATGTTGTAGTAGATGGCCAATTTGTTGAAGAATTAAAAAATCCAACTTTAGAATGGAGAGGATCTTCTAACCAAAGAGTTATAAAAGTAAGTAAGGAATAAGAGCGATACACAAAATAAAAAAGCTTTAAGAAATATAATCTTAAAGCTTTTTTTGTTGTGCAACGAAAACCCCCTGTTTTACAGGGGGTTCTAAAAGCTTCTAGCTATGAGTAGAAAAATTCCTCCTTT
>CANQJY010000035.1 GCA_947624365.1 uncultured Clostridia bacterium | reverse complement strand
ATTTTACTTAATGGAGCAGGTAGTGGGAATCGAACCCACGTCATCAGCTTGGAAGGCTGAGGTTCTACCATTGAACTACACCTGCATATTCCCTTGACAATTATAGATTATAAATTATATTTTATATTTTGTCAAGAGTTTTTTCAATTTTTTTCATTTTTTTCTATCTAAAAAAGCAAATCACTGCAAATAGTGCTATTTTAAGTAAAATCCCTGATACTATTTTGTAATGTACACTCCTAATTCCTAAGTTGTTTATTTCATCATACTGGTTAATTAAACTATTTATTTCTTCTGGTGTAGAAATTTTCTTTTCTTCCATATATTCTTTTGCTAAATATCTTGCTTTTATCATTGCATCATCTTCTAGATACATTCTAACTGCATAATATATTAACCCCAACATGCTTAATATTGCTAAAAATGTCATTTCACTTGGTAATATACTACACAAAGCTAAAATTAATATAATAGCAAAATATAGTAAGTAAATGTTAGAAAATATAAAGTTAAAAAGCAATAATCTGCGATTTTGTATCGAATGTAGGCATTCATGTGCAATTGTTTGAATTCTTGCATAGCTTTTTTTCATATCACCTATACATATTTTGTTCGAACAGAATTATTATTTAATTTTTTTAAATATTCTTTACAAATTTCTATATTATCTGGATATTTTTTAGCAATTACATCTAAGTTCTCAACATTTGTCATTTCTTTTAATTTTTTTATATTTACCCCAAATGCAAATGCTAATATTGCTAATAGTAACAAGCAAATTATAAATATAATTAAAAATTGCATTCGTTATCTCCTATCCTTTTATTATTCCATAACTTCTCTAATTGCTTCTCCAATAATTTTATTTACATCTGCTACTAAAATATTAAATTTTGTTTCTGCATCAAAATAACGTTTTGCATCAGGTTGTTCTATTAACTCTGCATATAAATCCTGCACTTTTTTCATTTTCTCTGGATCTGTTTTTCCTGTTTGCATAGATTCTAATTGACTTGTATAGCGTGCAACATCAAATTCTTTAATTTTTTTTTCTAAATTCGAGTTTAACTTAATTGCATCTTTTGCCATTTTGAAATTAACATATTCTTCTGATGTTTTAATTTCTTGTGCTAGTCTATTGGCAGTATCATAAACATTCATATATTTACCTCCTTATAAATCCTATCTTTTAATAACTGTATTTTGAGGTGCTACCATATTTTGTATTTGCGTTTCTTCTGTAGTTGATGTGTCTTCTACTTCTTCTGGTTCTATTACGATATTAGCATCTGTTGGGCAAATATTAATCCATGTATTTCCGTCATTTAGTTCAATTTCTTCTCCGTTCAAATCTTGGTATATAGTTTTTTCATCTCTCGCATTTTTAATACATTTTATTTTAATCATTTTGCCATTTGTTAAATAATATCCATCAAATGTTCCTATATTTTTTAGTCCTTGTCTTCCCTTATTTTCAGTATCTGATAATGTATAATTATCGCACATTGTTACAATAATATTTTTTGCTGTAATTGGCTCTGATGTCTCCCAATCTTTTTGTTCTTTATTTCTTGCATAACGTTTGTATACTTTGTTTTCTTCATCATATTCATATTTAACAATTTGAAGGTCAGAATGTGGTATTGTAATTGATGTTGCTGTTTTTCCTTCTTCTAGTGTAACTTCTTCTGCTGTATAATTTAAAACACTCTCTTCAGTAGATGTTGTTCTATATCCTTTATTTTTTGCTGATTGTAATATGTTTTTTGTATTTGTTACAGCATTATGTGGTGCATATTTTTGTTTACTTCTCCAAAATGTTGAGCCATCTTCATAAATACCATTTATATTATTAATTGAATATTTTTTTATATCACTTTGTGCCTGAGGGCTCCATCCAAAATGTACATAAATTGCATCATTTTCCATTGCATAATCTAAAAAGTAATGTCTTGAACTTCTAACCGGTCCTATTAAATCTAAGTCAACACCTTTATATAGTGCCATTAGTCTTGTTTCTCCGCCTTCTACAATTATTTCATATACTAGATATGCTTGATTTAATCCCGCTTGTGGCCATGCCTGATTATGATTATCATACATTACTGCAATTGGTCTATCATCTCCTTTATATATTTGTATTTCTTTTTTAGGAGTTTCTGTTATTAATACTTCATCCTCATTCATTGCAGTTTCTGTCTGATTTTGTTCTTTATCTTTTATAATTTTATATCCTAATAATGCCCCTGCTATTAAAACTAAAATAACTAAAATGCAAATTAAAACTTTTGTGCTACCTTTTTCCACTTTTTTTCATTCCTTTCTATGTTTAATTCCTTTTTATCTTTAGTCGTTCTAAAATCTTTTCTTCCTTTGCTCTCATTATTTCTCTATCTTTTTCTTCTATATGGTCATAGCCCATAAGATGATAAAATCCATGTACTACCATATAACTTAATTCTCTTTCAAAACTATGTCCATATTCTTTTGCTTGTTCTTCTACTTTTTGAATTGATATAATTATATCTCCCAACATATCTTCAAGCTCAAAATCTTTTGATTTGATTTTTTTATCTAATTCTGGTTTTTCAAACATAGGAAAAGATAGAACATCTGTAGCTCTATCTATGTTCCTATATTGTTTATTAATTTCTTGAATATGTTCTGGTGTCGTTAATGTAATTGTAAGAATTAAGTTACTATCTTGCAAATGTTCTTCTTCATAACATTGCTTTACTACTTTTCCAATTGTTTCGTCATAATTTGGATTTTCTACTATGCCGTTATATATAATTTCGAACATTCTATACACGCACCTTATTTATTTTTTCTTTGATATTTCCTAAATATTTTCCATAAGACTGATATTTATTTCGCATTTCTCTGATTGCTCCATAGTCTACTAATTTTCTTTTATAGTATTTTTCCAGTTTTGTATAGTCAACTTTAGTATTACGAATTTTTTTCAAATCTTCTTTAATAAATAGAATTTCTTTTTGTTTTACATATTCTACAAAGTCTGTATCTTTTAATGGGTTAAATCCTTGAAACTTGTCCCATATCTTTTTAAATTTTTCTCTTTCCCCTAAGTCTTCCCAATATACTTTTGTTGATAACAATTTAGTATAATAGTCCTCAATTAAGCTTATTAACATTGCATATGCCTTTTCACGCTTATTTGCAATTTTAGTATCTTGCAATAAAGTTCTTGCATCTTTTAATAGTTTTTCGTAACACTGTTCTGCTACAATCAAAGGAATACTATGTGTAAATAATTTTCTGCTAATATTTAATAAAATCATATTTTTTTCTATAATATCTCTTGTATCTAATTTGCCAACTGCAAAACCTTGAAACCTCTGATAATCTGGTTCTATTCCTTTGTATTCTTCTGGATATTTTTCGATTTTTAATGCTAAAATATTTTGTACATATTCTTCTAACGTGTAGAAAATTTTAGTATAAATCCATTCTTTAGTTGAATCATATATATTTGTTGCATCTGCTAATTTAATTGAATAATTCTTTAGGATTGCTTTATATAATGAATCCATTTTATATAGATAGAATTCTATATATTTTTGTATGACTTTTTCTTTTCCATTTGCACGAATACCTTCCCAGTCCAATTCTATTAAATATTTCTGTTTGCGATATTTGTACTCAACATATTCTTTTTCTTTTAGACTTGTTACTTCATAATATTTTGACATTGCATTTTTTTCAAAGTCTGATGCTGTTCCATTTTTTACTTTTTTGTAAATTGAATCCATAATATGCTTATCTAATGATTCTAAATATGTTGTATATGCTGTATCAAATTTATTTTGTGCTTCATCTGAATTTGCACTTTCACTTTCTTTTACATATGTTTCATATGCTTTTAACATCGCATTTCTCTTCATTGCTACAAACATTCCATTAATGCCAATTTTAGTTGGTATTAACATACGTGTTAGTGTACTCGTAATTTTATTAAAAAAATTAGTATCTGCTCCTGTTATTCTTAAACTTCTTTCTTCCATGTGCATCCTTCCTTTCAAAATACGATTTTTTCATTTGTTCCTATTGTTTCTAGGACTTCATAAGTCACATATATTTCTATTCCATTTTCTTTTTCATATGTATTACTATGTTTATTTACAATCTTGCTTTTATCTTCAATTTCTTCTTCTAATTCTTTCTCTAATTGTTGTATCCCTATGCTTTCAGCTTCCTCTGGTTGATATGTTTTTTCTTCTTTTTCTAATTCTTTATAGGTGGTTTTTTTTACAGAAATTGGTAAATATAGATCTGAAAATAATTTGAATTTTTTCTCTGTTTCTATTGTATCATAAATTTTAAATTTTGAAAGCCTTTTTTGCAAATTTATTTCAAAATTATGAAATTTGATTGAATATAAATTTTGTAACTTGCCTGTTTCTCTTGTTTCCGTAGATTGATATGGAATAAAAATATTTTTTGTATGCCAAACTTTTGCTTCAATTTCTCCTCTTGCATGTACATAACGAAGTCCAGTATATTTCCCTTCTAACCAACCATTGATTAGCGTTGTTCCGTAAGTTACAGTATCTCCTACTTTTACATTTGCTGTACCATTTTGTGCATTTATTTTAGTAATAATACCTTCTTTATTAGAAATAATACTACAATAATCTGCATCATCTATAATTTCTGGTTTACTATCTGCTTTTACTATACGCACAATAGCATTTGTACCTTTTAGTTCAATTCCCATCCATGCAATATCTTGTCTCTTTAAACGCACTTTATTTATTATTTCTTTTGTATCAATTTTTGATTTCAGTTTTCCTGTTGTTAAACCTGCATCTGCTACATCTTGAAAAATTCCTTCTAATTCTTGTGCATCTTCTTCTTTAATTTCTATATTCCAAATAAAATGAGATAAGGTAATTATACTAATTAAAATTAAAACTGCAACAATTGCAAAAATTTTTCTTTTTTGGTATCTATGTAATAAAAATGGTAATCCTTTCTTTTTTTCAATTTTAACATGACATTTTAGTTTTTTAGCAATTTTTACAATCTCTTTAAAATCTTCTGTCGCAACATTAAAATATAATTTTACATTTTTATCTCTTTTTACATGCCATATTATTATTTTCTTATTTGCACAAATATTAATTAATTTTTCAATATAATATCCTTCTACTGAAACACGAATATATCCAAAAATATAGCACAGTAAAATTCTAATTAACATTCTCATCCTCCATTAAACGTTCAAATTCTATTCCTTCTATCTTACCTGTTACTTTAATATCATCATTTGATAGATTTTCTAAGTTAAATCCATAACCATTTATATTAATAATTCCTGTATGTGTTTTTATTCTTACAAAATATTCTTCATATTCTAAAATCCCCTGATAATTTTCTATAATTATTTCTTCAAAACCAACAATAGTGATTTTTACTTCATTTGAATAAACCTCTTTGGGAATTTCTAATAGTTTATCTATTTTTCGAAAATGATTTTTTTTCATATTTAGTACTCCTCTATTTTTCAAATTCGTCTAAAGGATAAAATTCATATCCTTGTTCTCTTGCTTGTTTGATGATTTCAGATAAAACAGTTTTATTTGTTCTAGAATTTCCATGTAAAAGCATAATTTCACCAGGATGTAAATTTTCTGTGATAATTTTTATAGCATCTTGTTCACTTGGCTGATTGTCCTCTTCCCAATCCTTATACGCAAATGACCACATAACAGTTGTATATCCTAAATTGCTTGTGGCAATTAGACTTCTTTCACTATATTCTCCTTTTGGTGGTCTGAAAAATTTCATTTCATATTGAAATTTTTCGTATATTGCTTGGTGTAATGTTAGTATTTCATTTTTGATTTGTTCATCAGATAAATCTGGCATACTTTTATGATTTACAGTATGATTTCCCACAATATGGTTTTCTTCTATCATTTGTTTTACAAGCTCTGGTTGAGTATTTAAATAATGAGCTGTAATGAAAAAGGTAGCTGGTACTTTATTTTCTTTTAATACTTGTAAAATTTCTTTTGTATATCCTGCTTCATAACCTTCATCAAATGTTAAATATATTTTTTTACTATCTTTATTTCCCATAGCAATACCATTATTTTCTGATAATGTTTTTACTCTACTACTCCCTAAATCTGGTTGTTCGTGATTACTATTTCTTTTTATTCCCCAACCAATTTTTGCATTACTAATTGTATTTGCATTTGTTAAAATCTCTTTTTCTGAGTTTTGCATTGATATGACACTAAGACAAAAAATTGTTATACTCAATACCCCAATGGCAATTAATCTGTATTTTTGTTTCACTATCAATCAACTCCTATATACTTTTATTCTTTTAATTTTATGATAATAACAAAAATTTATGACTTTAGTGTAATATATTACTATCTTACATTTTTTTCCAGTTGTTTTTGTGTTTTTCTGTTATTTGTATCATTGCTAATTGCTTACTACTACTAACATTGTTACATTGCTACCAAACTTACAAATCCCCTATTGACATTACTAATTTTTTGGATTATATTGTAAATGTTTTTGGAAAAAAATGGGTAATTTGTTTTTTATGTCGATTTCAGATTTTCCAATATATATTTTATTTTTAGGAGGCTATTTATGCTGAATTTTGTTATTTGTGATGATAACTTAAATATTTTAGATAAAATTGAAAAAATACTTGAAACTATCTTTGTAAAACATAATTATGATGCAAAAGTAGCATTCAAATCTGGTGATTTTGATGCTATTCTAAAATATGTAGACAATAATAAAACTGATGTATTAATTCTTGATATCAACTTAAAACAAGGTAAAACTGGTTTGCAAATTGCTGAATTGGTTAGAAAGAAAAATAAAGATGCATATCTTATTTTTACAACTGCTCATTTAGAATATGCTATGATGGCATATAAATTTAAAACTTTTGATTATATTGCTAAACCTATAACACCTGAAAGAATAGAGGAAACAATTGTAAGATTGTTTGATGATATTCAAGGATTACCTAAAAAATATATAAAGATTGATAATAAAAATACAATTATTGATGAAAATGAAATTAATTGCATTAAAAGAGATGGTATGAAATTGATTTTCCATACACCAGCAAGAGACTATGAAATTTATAGTTCTTTTAATAAAATACAACCTTCTTTACCAAATAATTTCGTGAGATGTCATAAATCTTTTGTTGTTAATATTAATAATGTTACTAATGTTGATCCTGTTGAAAATAGATTGTATTTTCAAGAAAATGATTTTTGTGATATTGGTCCGAAGTTTAAAAAAGAAATAATGGAGGTTTTTGAAGATGATGGATTTTTTAAATAATATTTGGGTGGCGTTGAGTACGCCAAATGAGGTATTGATGAAATTTTTATCTTTACCTATGTTGTGCATAGAAATACCTTTAACACTTTATTTGCTTATCAGTGTCTTCAAATTGACAACTACCAAAAAACAAAGTTTGCTTTATATCGTAATAACAATATTAACTGGAATTATTAGTACATATTTTCTTAATAATCCTTTTAACGTAATATTTAATTTTATTAGTTCATTTATAATCATTCATTTTACGTTAAAAACTAATCTTTTAAAAACAATTGTTGCTACAGTATTTCCTAGTATTGTATTTGCAATTATTGAAAGTTTACTATTTAATCCATATATTACTTTGATGAATATAACATATAATCAACTAACAACCATTCCAATTTATAAAATTCCTTTATCATTAATTGCATATGCTATAGCATTCATCTTAATATTTATTATACGAAATAGGAATTTTTATATTAATTTATTAGATGATATAGATAAAAAGTCAAAATCACTTATTGCTTTCAATTTTATTTTTGGTTTAGTTTATATTATTATTGAAATTATAATTACAATGAAATATCTTGATATATTACCATTAGGTTATACTTTTGCAAACTTTGTTATGCTATTACTATATTTTTCTATTAGCCTTTATAGCATATCCAAAGTTATTAAATTATCAACTACAACTAAAGAATTAGAAAGTGCAGAAGAATATAACAAAACATTACGTATTTTACATGATAATGTTAGAGGTTTCAAACATGATTTTGATAATATTGTTACAACAATTGGTGGTTATATAAATACAGATGATATGGAAGGACTGAAAACATATTATGTGCAATTACAAAAAGATTGTGAAAAAGTCAATAATTTATATGTTTTAAATCCAAGTAGTATAAATAATCCTCGGTATCTATAATTTACTAACATCTAAATATCATGAAGCAACTGAAAAAGGAATTGATATTAGCATATACTATTTATTAGATTTAAATGAATTAAATATGAATATTTATGAATTTGCTAGAATTCTTGGTATTCTACTTGATAATGCTATACAATCTGCAGAGCATAGCGAAGAAAAAATAATTAATATTTCTTTTAGGAAAGATAACAGAAATAATCGCAATATTATTTTCATAGAAAATAGTTATACAAATAAAAATGTTGATATAGATAAAATATTTGAAAAAGGTGTAACAGAAAAAGAAAATCATACTGGTCTCGGATTATGGGAAGTTCGTAAAATTATTAATAAAAACAATAATGTAAAATTATATACAAATAAAACAGATACTTTATTTAGGCAACAATTAGAAATTAATTCTAAAAAAATATTAAAGAAAGAAGGTAAGTGGATAAAGCTTACCTTCTTTTGGGATTACTCCATAATAACACTGAGTTATATGTAGCCTAACTAAAACATAGTTTTAGTTAAGATTAATAACAATTAGTCTTTTTTGATTAGACTCGCTGGCATTTTTGGTTGATGAATTACACACCAAAAGAAACATGCTGTATTAGTACATTTTGCATATTTTTCAGCAGCTTTAGATAAAAATTTTAACATAGGAAATTCCTCCTTTTAAATTTTCTATAATACAAGCACTGCCGGCAAATGCTTTTATGTATTACCTATTGTACTGTTGAAGTATTATATACTTCATATCCATATTTATTATTTGTAATCTTATATGCTAATCTAGTAATGCTACATGTTTGGATAAAATATCCAATTATAATAATATTTGAAATAACTGTATTATTAATTATTCCTGCTATAACTAATGCAACTGTTAATACAATATATGATAAGATTTGTTTTTGCTTTCTTTCTTTTTTCCTTAAAATCGGAACATTTTCTGTATCTGCTGGTGCATATAATTTAATCATTGCCATTCCAAAAATCCACATTCCTAAAATAATTATGAATCTTACAGAATTATCTAAAACAATATATTTAGATAAAATAGCAGGTGTGCAATACATGGCACAGGTTGTTATAATACAACCAATATGTGTTTTTAAGTGAAATCCACCTGAAAATGTACGGTATGGTAATATTATTAAAAAAGTAATTAATGTTAATTTAAACTCTCCTAATAAATATGCAATTCCCAACATAATGAAAATCTTAGGGATTTCACCAATAATATTTTGCAGTCCATAATATATGATTTCTGCTCTTTCATCATCTATATCTGGCATTTCTTTTCGCATTTTATTGGTTAGAAACATACAGATTTTATCAATCATTTTCTCACCCCGTTATTTCTAAACTGATTTTATCATCCGTATGCTTACATATGATAAAAGTTTTACAAAACGTCAATATAATTTTGCGTAATTTAAAAATTGACATTTCATAAAACTTTTTAGCATTTTTATAAAATTGATATAAAATCCCAACGCCATGTTCCTTCTTTTTTTGGTAATATAGTAAAATCTAATATTTCTTTGCTAACTGGGTGTTCTAACTCTAAATGATATGCCCATAAAGCAATTTGCTTCCCTTTTCCTCTTTTCCCATACTTTTGATCTCCAAATATGCTATGTCCCGAATTAGCAAGTTGTAAACGAATTTGATGATGTCTTCCTGTGTGTAAGTTTATCTTCAATAAGCTTAAATCTTTATCTGGCTTATATCCTAACACTTCATATTCTAGTTTTGCATATTTTGCTCCTTTTTTGTTAGGACTTACTACTTTACTAATATTATTTCTTTCATCTTTATATAAATAATCTTCTAGTATTCCTTTTTTATTTTCAAATTTGCCATCAGCAACAGCTAAATACTGTTTTTTTATAGTTTTTTCTCGTACTTGATTGCTTAATCTACTAGCTGCTTTTGATGTTTTTGCAAAAACCATTATACCCCCTACTGGTCTATCTAGTCTATGTACTAATCCTACATATACATTTCCTGGTTTATTATATTTTGCTTTTATATATTCTTTCACAATTGAAAGCATATCAATATCTCCTGTTTTGTCTGATTGTGACGGAATATTAACAAATTTTTCTACAACTATAATATGATTATCTTCATATAAAACATTTAATTTTTCTTTTTTTACTTTCCTTATTTTTTTA
>CANQJY010000034.1 GCA_947624365.1 uncultured Clostridia bacterium | reverse complement strand
TAAGTGGTTCTTTTCCTTTTATTTTTTGTACTGCATTAATTCCTGCTATTAATCCTTGACATGCTGCTTCTTCATAACCAGATGTTCCATTGATTTGCCCCGCCATAAATAGACCTTCTATTCCTTTGTACTCTAAAGAAAGTTTTAGCTCTGATGGATTAATACAGTCATATTCTATTGCATAAGCAGGTCTAGTAAATTCTGCTTTTTCTAATCCTGGAATTGTATGGTACAAAGCAATCTGTACATCTTCTGGTAAAGATGAACTCATTCCTTGTATATACATTTCTTCTGTATCTAAACCTACTGGTTCTACAAAAGCTTGGTGCCTTGGTTTATCACTAAATCTAACAACTTTATCTTCTATTGAAGGGCAATATCTTGGTCCTGTCCCCTCTATTTTTCCAGCATATAGTGGTGAACGTTGCAAATTTTTTCTAATTATTTCATGTGTTTTTTCATTTGTATATGTTAAATAGCAATCAACTTGCTCAAATGGTTTCACCTGATTATCAAAAGAAAATGATTGAATTTTCTCATCTCCTTTTTGTACTTCCATTTTAGAAAAATCTATACTTCTTCTGTTAATTCTTGCTGGTGTTCCGGTTTTAAAGCGAATTAAATTTATCCCTAAATTTTTTAAACAATCCGAAAGTTTGTTAGCTGCTGCTACTCCGTCTGGCCCACTTTCTTGAGAAAATTCTCCTATAAAGATTTTTCCTTTCAAATATGTCCCCGTTGCTAAAATTAGTGTCTTTATTTTATATACTGCTCCTACATTAGTTTTTATTGCTTTAACTGTATTGTTTCTATGTTTTCTTGCAATTCTAATGTGTGTTTCATTTCCATTTGATATTTTTTTCTGTCTGCCTGTGCTCTTAAGGAATGCACTGCTGGTCCCTTTGATGTATTTAACATTTTTACTTGTATCATACTCTTATCTATGTTCTTTCCCATTTCTCCACCAAGAGCATCAATTTCTCTTACTAAATGTCCTTTAGAACTTCCCCCTATGTGTGGATTACATGGCATATTTGCAATATTTTCTAAACTTATAGAAAATATTAATGTTTTCATTCCTAGTCTTGCTGCTGCTAATGCTGCTTCACATCCTGCATGTCCAGCTCCTACTACTGCTACATCATATTCTCCTGCTTGATATTCCATTTATTTCTCCTTTCTTCTATATTATAATTTCATTTTTTCATGTGAAACACGAACCTATGTTTGTATTTTTTTATTTTCCTAAGCAGAATTTTGAAAAAATTTCATCAATAATATCATCTGTTACAACTTCACCTGTAATATTTCCTAAATTCTCTAATATTTCTCTTAAAAATATGGCAATAATATCTAAAGACATTTTTTGCTCTATTGCTTCTTCGGCCTTTTCGCAACTTTGTAATGCTTTAGATATAAAATTTTTATGCCTAATATTTGTGATTGTTAAGCTATCGTCTACATTAATCTTTTCAAATGAAAATAATTTTTTTATAATATTATATAATTCATCTATGCCTTCTTCTTTTACTATAGACATGTTAATAATATTTTCTGCAATATTTGCAATTTCTGGTGTTTTATTATTAATTTTTTGTGTTAAATCTGTTTTGTTTAATACAACAATTGCTGTTTTTCCCTTAATTAATTCTAAAATTTGTTTATCTTCTTTAGTTAAATTTTGACTACTATCAAATATAGCAATTATTAAGTCTGCATTTTGAGCCATTTCTTTTGATTTTTCAATTCCTATTCTCTCTACTTCGTCTTTAGCTTCTCTTATACCCGCTGTATCGATTAATTTTAAAGGTATTCCTTCTATTGTCACAAATTCTTCTATAGTGTCTCTGGTTGTTCCTGCTATTTCCGTAACAATTGCTCGTTCTTCTTGTAAAATAGCATTTAATAAAGATGATTTACCTGCGTTTGGTCTACCTATAATTGCCGTTTTTATTCCTTCCTTTAAAAGCTTACCATTATCAAAGCTTTGTTCTAATTTATTTAATAGTGTCGAAACCTTTTCTAACATATCCTGAATTTGCTTATTTGTTACTTCTTCTAATTCATATTCTGGATAATCGATATCTACTTCCACATTAACCATTACATCCATAATTTGTTGCTTTATTTCATGTATTTTTTTAGAAAGTTTACCTTCTAATGCTTGAATTCCTGTTTTTAATTCTTTTTCTGATTTAGCTTCAATAATATCTATAACTGATTCTGCTTGCAATAAATCTATTCTACCGTTCAAAAAAGCTCTTTTTGTAAATTCCCCTGGTTCTGCTAGCTCTGCCCCATTTTGTAAGCATAATTCTAAAATTTTTCGTACAATAAGTTGTCCTCCATGTGTTTGTATTTCGCACATATTTTCCGTTGTATAGCTTTTTGGTTCTTTAAAATATGAAACTAATACTTCATCAACGACATTATTATTTTCTATAATATGTCCGTATTTGATTGTATAGCCTTTAATATTTTCTATTTTTTGTTTGTTTTTAGGTTGAAAAATTTTTTCTAACACTTCAAAACATTCTTTTCCACTCATTCTGACAATTCCTATTCCTCCAATTCCGCGGTGCCGTAGAAATTGATGCTATTACACTCATTTTTATTTCCTCCTAATTATAAAAGGGTCAAAGATAGAATTTACATTATTGTAAAATCCGACCTTTGACCCCCGATTTTGCTTTTTATTATTTTGTTTTTAATGATATAACTACTCTTCTATGTGGTTCTTCACCAATACTTGTTGTTTCTACTTTTGGATGATTTTGTAGTTGAGTATGTATTATCTTTCTTTCATATGGTTGCATTGGTTCTAATGTAACTGGTTTTTTAGTTCTTGAAACTGTTTTTGCAACTTTTTGTGCTAAATCTTCTAATGTCTTTTGTCTTTTTTCTTTATAGCCTTCAATATCTAAAAAAACTCTCATTTTTTGCTCAATTCCTTTTGAAACAATTGATGCTAAAATAGTTTGTAATGCATATAAAGTTTCTCCCCTATAGCCTATTAAATATCCTAATTTTTCGTTGTCTAAACTAATATTTATTCCTGCTTCGCTTGTTGAAACTGTATATTTAGTTCCTTCTGGAAGTTGTTTTATAAATTCTTCTAAGAATTTTTCTGCATTTTCCTTTGCTTTTTGTTGGTTTTCTTGAGATATTACTATTTCCTTTTTTATAGGTTTTGCTGTTGATTCTTTTTTTTCTATATTTTCTTTTAAAGTTAATTCTACTTTAACTACACGTGGTGCTAAAATACTGAAAAAACTTCTTTTATCATCATTTTCTAATACTTTTATATCTACATTTTCTCTTGGGACTTTTAATTGTTTTAAACCATTTTCAATTGCTTCATTTGTGGTTTTTCCTTCTGCTATAACTGTCATTTTGCTCCCTCCCTTATTTATTCATCTTCTTTTAGTATTTTATTTAAAACTAGCCTTTCAACAATCATTGCAATATTGTTTACTAACCAATACAAAGCTAATCCTAAAGGTGCAACTAATGAAATTGAAACTGACATAATTGGCATCATCCAAGACATCATTTTATTTGTTTGTGCCATTGGATCAATTTCTTCCTCTTCTTCTTTTTTATTTTTGTCCTCTGTTACATCAATAATTTCTTTGTTCTTCTTTTTACCTGTTTCTTGCATGACTGTAACTAGTTTCATTGATACAAACGTAGATAAAATGTATAGAACTGGTATAATATAAACTGTCCAATCTCCTAAATTTTGTTGTGGTACTTTACTCAAATCTAATCCTAAAAAGTCCATATTTATTTTATATTGTTCTATTGATTGATCTTCTGGATTTTTTTCTTGTAAATATGTTGCTTCTCTAATAATATCAATTTCTGGATATGCTGCATTTGTTGTTTTCTCTGCTTCTTTTAATTGTTCTATATGTGTATTTATCGTATTTACGTCCACTTTTTTCATATATGTTAAAGGACATCTTACCATGTAAAAAATTGAAATCAATAATATGAATTGTAAAATTGTGCTTAAACATCCACTAAATGGACTCATGTTTTCTTCTTTATATAAGTTCATCATTTCTTGATTTAATTTTTCTTGGTCGTTTTTATATTTAAACTGCAAAACTTTCATTTTTTCTTGTAGTTTTACACTCTTTTTCATTGTTTTTTGTTGTTTTATCGTAAGTGGCAACATTAAAACTTTTATTAATATGGTAAATAAAATCATTGCTAATCCATAATTATTAACAAATTGATAAATAAAATTTAAAATGTAACCAAATATATTTGCAAAAAATTGAAACATGTTTACTCCTCCCGACTATTTTAATGGGTCATATCCACCTTTTGAAAAAGGATTACAACGTAATATTCTTTTTGCTCCTAAAAAAATGCCTTTTAAAGCCCCATATTTGTCAATAGCTTGTTTTGTATATTCTGAACATGTCGGATAATATTTACAGTGTATTCGCTTACTGGTAATCCATAATGATATGTGTCTTTGATACCAGTTTATTATGCAAATGAGCAATTTTTTCATTATCATTTCCTTTTCGAAAAGTTTTATAATATGTTCGCTTGTTTAAAAATTTTTTCCATATCATTTTTTATATCTTGAAAACATATTTTTTTTGGATCTGCTTTTTTATTCCATAAAAAAACTATTTTATTCCCTTTTGTTATTTGTTCTTCATAAATATAATAGCTTTCTCTGATCAATCTTTTTATATGATTTCTTGTTACGGCTTTACAAATTTTTGCACTAATTGCTATCCCTAAAAAATTTTCTTTTTGTTGATTATCTTTTTGGATAAAAGCAATTATATTTTTTCCAAAAAAACTTGCCCCTTTTGATAAAACTTTTCTAAATTCATAATTCTTTTTTAAAGTTATTGTTTTTTTCATTACTGCATTTCCCCTTTTGGCAAATAAGCATGAAAAAACGGTTTGTTAGGCAGTTAATTTTTTTCTACCTTTTGCTCTTCTAGCTTTTAATACATTTCTTCCTGCTCTTGTTTTCATTCTTTTCATAAAACCATGTTCTTTTTTTTCTTGTCTGTTTTTTGGTTGGAATGTTCTTTTCATTTCTAGCACCTCCTACTGTTTTTTACAAGTATATCGATTATACCTTATTTCCGATAGGATTGTCAAGTCTATTTGAAAATTTTTTTGTAATATTTTTGTAATATTTTTGGCTTTTTCCACATTTTTTCGAGCCACTTTCCACATTTTTCTAATTTTTTCCACAATTTTATTGACTTATTATAAAAAAATTTGTTATTATAATTTCATATAAAATTAAAGTCTTATTTTTTCAACATCTGTGGATGTTTTGTGGATAAAAAGAGAAAGGATGTGTGGTTTATGGATATTGATAAAGACGAACTTCTAGCTAAAATTAAAGAAACTCTAAAAGGCGAAGTATCAACAATTTCTTATAATACATGGATTCAGTCTTTAGGTATTCAGTCTATTGAAAATAATCATGTTGTTTTTACAACTTTATCAGAATATCAGCGTGATTTTATTGAAAACAGATTTAAAGATTTAATTTTTTTCACTTTAAAATATCTTACTAATAGAGAATTTACTTTTTCTGTATTAGATTTATCAGAAGAAGATAATGATCAGAAAGAGGGGGAAGTCATAAAAGAAACTCATTCTAATGTTTCTGATGCAGAACTAGAATCAAATCATCAAACTTTAAATCCAAAATACACTTTTGAAACTTTTGTTGTTGGAAATAATAATCGTTTTGCCCATGCCGCAGCATTAGCTATTGGAAATCAACCAGGAAATTCTTATAATCCTCTATTTTTATATGGGGGAGTAGGGCTTGGTAAAACTCATTTAATGCAAGCTATTGGAAATAGAATCGTAGAAGAAAATAAAAAAGCAAATGTATTGTATGTAACTTCTGAAAAATTTACTAATCAATTAATAAATGCTTTAAAAGATAATAAAACTGAAGTCTTTCGTGCTAAATATCGCAATATAGATACTTTATTAATTGATGACATACAATTTATTGCGGGAAAAGAAAGAATTCAAGAGGAATTTTTCCATACTTTTAATACTTTAAGAGAAGAAGGAAAACAAATTGTTATTTCTAGTGATAAAGCACCTAGAGATATTAACTTTTTAGAAGACAGATTAAAATCTAGATTTGAGTGGGGATTACTAGCTGATATTTCTTGTCCTGACTATGAAACTCGTTTAGCAATTTTAAGAAAAAAAGCCCAAGACGAAAAAATTATTGTAGATGATGCTATACTTTCAAATATTGCTAATAAGATTGATACTAATATTAGGGAATTGGAAGGAGTATTTAATAAAATTGTAGCTAGAGCTTCTTTAACACATAGTCCTATTACTATGGAACAAGCAGAAGTAATAATAAATGAATTTAAATTAAAAAGTGAAAAAGTAATTTCTAGTGACTTCATTAAAGAAACAGTTTCAAAATATTTTAATATTGACAAAAATGACTTAGCAGGTGAGAAGAGGTCAAATGATATTGCTTTTCCTAGGCAAATTGCAATGTTTTTATGTAGAGAAGTAGCAAATATGTCTTTTCCGCAAATAGGTAAGGATTTCGGTAATAGAGATCATTCAACAGTTATGCATGCATATAACAAAATAAAAAAAGAAATTAAAAATAAAAATAATACAAAATTAATTGTGGAAAGTGTGAAAAATATCATCGTGGGTGATACGGAATAAGGGATTGTAAGAAAATATTTATTTTTTTAAAATTTGTGTTCGGAAAAATAATTGTTCGCAAAAAGTAAATGTATTTTTTCTTACGGAACAAATACATTCATTATCCACATGCACTTGTGAATTTCATGTGAATAAACTGTTTATATGTCATTTTATAAAAAATAAATTTTACACATGTGAAAATTTAGAAAAGTTTTCCACTAAATTATACACATCGTTTTTATTAGAAACTGTAACTTTCAACACACTTTTCCACAGTTTCCACTGTACCTACTACTACTACTACTATATATATTATATATTTTATTATTATATTAAGGGAGGATTAAAAATGAAATTTGTATGTTATAAAGATAATATTTTAAAAGCTATTAATTCTGTAGTTAGAGGAGTTGCATCAAAAACACCTATGCCTATATTAGAAGGTATACTTATTCAAACAAATGATAATGAAATTAAATTAACAACTTATGATTTAGAAATAGGGATTGAATACATTATGGAATGTGATGTAAAGGAACAGGGGAGTACAGTAGTAAATGCTATAATGTTTAGTGAAATTATTAGAAAATTACCAGATACAGAAATTGAAATTACTGTTAATGAAAATAATTTATTAGAAATAGAATGTGAAGGATCACATTATAAATTAGCTACAATGAACCCAGATGAATTTCCAGAATTACCAAAAATAGAAATTGAAAATTCAATAGAAATAGAGCAAAATACTTTAAAAATGATGATTCGTAAAACAATTTTTGCAGTTAGTACTGAAGAAAGTAGACCAATATTCACAGGTTGTTTAATGGAAGTGGAAAATAATAGACTGAATTTAGTGGCTGTTGATGGTTTTCGTTTAGCTTTAAGAAGAATTTACCTAAACAAAAAGACAAATGATTTTAGTGCTGTTATTCCTGGTAAAACATTAAATGAAGTAAATAAAATTTTATTGGATTCATTTGATATAGTAAAAATAGGAGTTTCTAAAAATCAAGCTTTATTTGAAATGGACAACTGTAAAGTTGTAACTAGAATTTTAGATGGTGAATTTTTGAATTATAAAAATGTTATTCCAAATAATTGGGAAACGAGAATTAGAGTAAATAAATCAAACTTACAAGATTGTTTTGAAAGAATAAGTTTAATTTCATCTTCAAGTATTGAAAAAGAAAAAAAATATCCAGTAAAAGTACAAGTTGATATAGGAAAAGTAACAATTTCTTGTACAAATCAAACAGGGGATGCAAAAGAAGAACTGTTCTTAACAACAGAAGGAAAGAATTTAGAAGTAGGATTTAATCCTAAATATTTTTTAGATAGTTTGAAAGTAATTGAAGATGAAGAGATATATGTTGAATTTGGATCAAGTATTTCTCCTTGTTTAGTAAAATCAATAGAAAATAATGATTATGTATATATGATTTTACCAATACGTATTAAAGAAGATTAATAAAAATCATTTATAAATGGTGAAAAATAATGTGGATTAAAAATATAAAATTAAAAAATTTTAGAAACTATAAAAATCTAAATATTGAATTAGGAGAAAATATTAATATTTTTTATGGAGAAAATGCACAGGGAAAAACTAACATTATTGAATCTATTTTCTTATGTAGTATGGGAAAATCATTTCGAACAAATAAAGAAAAAGAAATGATACAACTAGAAAAAGAAAATATGTTAGTAGAAATACAATATAAAAAATCAGATAGAGAAGGAATAATAAGAATAGAAATAGGAAATAAAAAAGATATTTTTATAAATAATATAAAAATAAAAAGATTAAGTGAATTATTAGGAAAAATAAATGTTGTTATTTTTACTCCAGATGATATTGAAATGATAAAAGGAAATCCTGAAAAACGTAGAAAATTTTTAGACATTATGATTAGTCAATTAAGACCAAATTATATGCATATACTTTCTCTTTATCAAAAAACTATAAAAGAGAGAAATTATTATTTAAAAGAAATAAAAGAAAAAGGAAAAGATGAAAATCTTTTAGAGATATGGGATGAAAAGTTAGCAGAATATGCTGAAAAGATTTTTACATATAGAAAAGAATTCATAAAAAAAATAAAAGAAAAAATAGAAAAAATTCATCCAGAAATTACAAAACAAAAAGAAAAAATAGAAATAGAATATATTTCTCATTGTGAAAAAAAAGAAGAATATTTAGAATTATTAAAGCAAAGAAGAAAATTAGATATAATAAAGGGATTTACAACAAAAGGAATACACAGAGATGATTTTGTGATATATATAAATGGAAAACAAATTGATATTTATGGTTCACAAGGGCAACAAAGAACAGCCATACTTTCTTTAAAATTATCTGAATTGCAAGTAATTTATGATGAAGTAGGGGAATATCCAATTTTATTATTAGATGATTTTATGTCAGAATTAGATAAATCAAGGAGAGACAGCCTTTTATCACATATTCAGGAGACACAAGTTGTAATTACATGTACTGATAAATTAACACTTGAAAATTTAAATTTTATAGAATATAATGTACAAGAAGGAAAAATTGTTAGCATAGGAGGAAAACAAAATGGAAAAATACGAGCATAAATACGGGGCAGAACAAATACAAGTTTTAGAAGGGCTAGAAGCCGTAAGAAAAAGACCAGGTATGTATATTGGTAGTACATCTGTAAGAGGGTTACATCACATGGTATATGAAATTGTTGATAATGGTGTTGATGAAGCTTTAGCTGGATATTGTACAGAAATTAATGTTGTTATAGAAAAAGGAAATATAGTTACAGTTACAGATAATGGAAGAGGTATTCCTGTTGAAATACATCCTAAAACGCACATCTCTACAGCAGAAACAGTTTATACAGTTTTACATGCAGGAGGAAAATTTGGTGGTGACAGTGGATACAAAGTTTCAGGAGGTTTGCATGGTGTAGGTGCATCAGTTGTAAATGCATTGTCTTCTTGGGTAGAAGTAACAATTGAAAGAGATGGTGGCATTTATGAAATGAGATTTGAAAAAGGAAAAACTGTGAAAAAGCTTGAGAGAATAGGAGATTCTAAAAGAACAGGAACAAAAGTTAAATTTTTAGCAGATGATAGCATATTTGAAAGTTTAGATTATGAATATGAAGTACTAGAAAAAAGATTGAGAGAAATTGCATTTTTAACAAAAGGTTTAAAAATAACAATTGAAGATCAAAGGGAAGAAACACCAAAAAAAGCTGAATTTTGTTATGAAGGCGGATTAAATTCTTTTGTGGAATTTTTAAATAAAAATAAAGAAAAAATTTATCCAATTCCAATTTATATTGAAAAACAAGGAGAAGTACCAATTGAAATTGCTATTCAATATACAACTAGTTATACAGAAAATATATACACATTTGTTAATAATATTAATACTGTAGAAGGAGGAACACATTTAGAAGGTTTTAAAAGAGCTTTAACTAAAGTATTTAATGATTATGCAAGAAATCATAATATTTTAAAAGAAAAAGATTCGAATTTACAAGGTGAAGATATTAGAGAAGGAATTACAGCTGTTATTTCCGTAAAAGTAAAAGAACCTCAATTTGAAGGACAAACTAAAACAAAACTAGGAAATAGCGAAGTAACAGGAATTGTAGCAAGTGTTGTAAATGAAGCTTTATCAACATTTTTGGAAGAAAATCCTCAAGTAGCAAAAGCAGTATTAGAAAAGTGTGTAAGTGCAGCAAGAGCAAGAGAAGCAGCAAGAAAAGCAAGAGAATTAGTTAGAAAGAAAAGCAGTTTAGAAACATCAACATTA
>CANQJY010000033.1 GCA_947624365.1 uncultured Clostridia bacterium | reverse complement strand
TAATGGAAAATAGAAAGATAGAAGGAATAAACAAAGAAAAAATATATAAAAAATGTAATGACATAATAAATAGAATTAAATAAAAATATACGTATGAAAATAGAGGGATAATTATATATGAGAATAGGAATTGATATAGATGGCGTTTTAACAGATATGGAACAATGGCAATTAGATTATGGTAGCAAAGTATTGTTTAAACAATATAATAAACAAATTGTTAATGGTAATGGTTATGACCTAGAAGAAATATTTAATATAGAAGAGAAATTAGATGATGATTTTTGGAAAGAATTTCTTTATGAATATGCCACAAAAGAACCTGCCAGAAAATTTGCAAATGAAGTAATAGATAAATTAAAACAAGAAGGAATAGAAATATATATAATAACTGCAAGATTTTCGACAGATAAAAATGATGAAGATGGCAAAAAGATGAGAAATATAGTTATTAATTGGTTAAAAGAATATAATATTTTTTATGATAAAATAATATTTAGTGGAGAAGATAAACTGGACATATGTTTAAAAAATAATATTGATTTAATGATAGAAGATAAAGCAAATAACATTAATACAATATCAGAAAAGATTCCAGTAATTTGCTTTGATGCTAGATATAACCAAGAATGTAAAGGAAATAATATTTACAGATGTTATAGTTGGTATGATATATATGCAAAAATTAAAGATATAAAAAAGTAAAAAAATGAAAAGGAGTAAAAATGAAAAACAAAATCGCAAAAGTAAGTTTTATAATATTAAGCATATTATTTGTAATCCCATCAATAATATATCTAGTAAAAAATAAAACTGTAGCAGGATTTGATATTTATTTTGATTTTTTTCTTACAAATGATGCAAATAAAACAATATCTGCTATAATATATTTAATAATATTTATATTACTTACAATAGTATATTTATGGATAATAAAATTAAAAAGTTTTAATAGTATAAAAAGCATATTAAAATTTGTTACAATTATTGGAACTATTTTTATAATAATGTTACCATGGACAAGCTCAGATATATTTTACTATATGGGAGTAGGAGAATTAAATTCTAGATATGGTCAAAATCCATACTATATTACAGTAAGACAATACTACGAAGAAAATCAAAAAAATATAGATGATGAAATTTTAAAACAAGGAGCATCTAATTATTGGGGAGATACTACTGTTGTATATGGACCTATAGCACAGATATTTTTCTCAGTATCCTCTTTTTTAGCAAATAAAAATATTACAATAGCTCTACTTATTTTTAAGATAATAAATTTGTTAATACATATATTAAATACATATTTAATATATAAAATAAGTAAAAAGAAAATATTTTCTATTATATATGGATTAAATCCTTTTGTATTATTAGAAGCAATAGGGAATGTACATAATGATATAATAATAGTATTTTTTGTGCTTTGCTCATTATATTTCTTATTAAAGCAAAAGAAATTATTACCATCTATAGTATTTTTAGCATTAGCTACAGGAATAAAATATTTCACAGTGCTACTGTTACCAATAATTATATTATATCATTTTAGAAATGAAGAAAAAATATATATAAAAATATTGAGATGTATACAATATGGAATTATCTTTTTAATAATATTATTAATTGAATATATACCATATGCAGAAGATTATAATATATTTTTTGCAATGATGGTTCAAATAAAAAGATATTCGAAATCGTTATATAGAGCTTTAGCATCGATTGATTTAAATGTAATGTATTTAGTTAGAGCTAGTATAATTACAGTATTTATATGTTATTATTTAACATTATGTATTATTATGCTACTAAAAAAAGACCTGAAATTTTATAAAGAAATAAGAAAAAATAATATAGCAATTATTCTATTTTTACTACTTTTAACTAATTTTCAACAATGGTATTTAATTTGGCTATTTTCAACCATTATATGGCAAAAACCAAATATGATAAGAAATATTGTAGGATTAGGAATTTGCACAGAAATAGCCAATAGTATATATGTGTTTTTAATTGAATCATATAAATTCGATATATATTTTGTTTCTATAATTATAGTATTATATTTTATATGGAAATTATTAACTAATAAAAAAATTGAAATATTAAAATTAAGTAATAAAATAAAAAGGGGATAAAAAATGAATAAGATTAAATACAAATTACCAAGTAAAGATGAAATGGAAAAAACTATCGAAAGGTACTTAGGGTTTATGAGCTCTAATATTACAACATTAGGAGATTTAGATTATTCAAAAATTATAAAAATGCAAGATAGAGGTGTATGGCTTTTAGAATGGGAAAAATCAGAAGAAGAAATAAAAGAGCTAATAGATGATTTTGTAAATATATATGGGTATATATACAAAGAAGGAAAAAGAGCAGAAGAAAGAACGCCAATAGAAGACACATCAATAGAAAAAATAAAAGATGCTGTAAACTCAGAAAAAGAAAAATTATTAGAAACTAGTGACGAAGAATTACAAGAAATGATAGAAAAATGTATTTCTGAATATAATGACTTTATTGTACAATTAGAAAAATACAAACAATCAAACACTCCAGATAAAGAACAATCAGTAATAGAGAAAATGAATGGATACAAACAAGATATTCAACAAATGTTAAAAATATTATGTGCAAATAGAGAAAAAAATATTGATATTCAAAAGCAAGATAAATTAAAACTAGAGCAGATATTAGCAAATGATAAAATAGAAGTTAAAGAAACAGCAACAACAGGAGTAGTAAATTTAGAAAAAATTATAAGAAAATATAAAACTCTTTCAGATATATTAGGTATAAAAACATTTAATTAACAGAATTTAGAAGATGATTTAAAAAATAAACTTAATAAAATAACAGAAGAAATAGCAAAACAAAATATAGGACAAGATTTCGATACAGAAAATGCTGATTTAAAAAATATTGTAAATAATTATAAAAAGGCAAAAAATTTATTACAAGAAATGCCTATACAATTAGATCAATATGAACAAAACTCAATATCAGATTTAACAGCATGTTTTAACCAAAGAGTACAAGAAATCATATGTAGAACAGCATGTAATAAACTTAATGAAGAAAAGCAAATAATTTTATCAGAAAAAGATACATTTTTTAGCAAATTATTAGGAAAAACAGAATTAAAGCAAGCTAAAATAAAAAACTTAGAAGCTAAAATTAAATATATAACAAAAAAAAGAGATACTTCAACAACAGCAGATGTAAAAGAAATGTTAAAAGAAATTCATGAATGTGCAAATACATATAATAATGGTAAATTAACATATGAAATGCTAGAAATAGAAGAATTAATAAAAGATATATTTACATATATACCAAATAAAGATAATTCATCAGAAGAGCTAAATGATAATAGTGAAAATATATTGCCAACAATAAGAAAAAAGAGTATATTTTCGTGGACTAAAAATAGAAGAGAAGCAAGTAGATTAAATAACGAAACATTACAAATAGAGCAAGATACAAAAAATATAAAAGAACCACAACCAATAAAATCAAATATAAATAGCCAATTAACAAATATATATGGCCAATATAGCTTAACTTTAGAAAAAGTTCGGAGAACTATTGAGTGCAGATAGTGAAGCAAAAGAGGTTCAGATAGAAATACAAGAATAGGAGAAAAACATGGGAAAATTAGTATTGATTGATGGAAATAGCATCATGAATAGAGCATTTTATGGCATTATGGGAAGCAAAATGCTTACTACAAAAGATGGAAAATATACAAATGCAATATATGGATTTTTAGCAATTTTATTTAAGCTAATAGAAGATACAAATCCAGAATATATGGCAGTTGCATTTGACTTAAAAGCTCCAACAGCAAGACATAAATTATATGAAGGATACAAAGCAACAAGAAAAGGTATGCCAGATGAACTAGCTCAACAAATGCCAATAATAAAAGAAATACTAACTGCCATGAATATAGATATTATAGAAAAAGAAGGATATGAAGCAGATGATATATTAGGAACATTATCTAAATATGGAGAAGAAAAAGGATTAGAAGTAACAATTTTATCAGGGGACAGAGATACTTTCCAATTAGCAACAAATAATATTACAATTAGAATTCCACATACAAAAGGTGGAAAAACAGAAACAGACTTATATAACGAAAGTAAAATTATTGAAACATATGGAATTAAACCAAAACAATTAATTGAAGTAAAAGGATTACAAGGAGATACTTCAGACAATATACCAGGAGTTCCAGGAATTGGTGAAAAAACAGCCTTAAAGCTAATTCAACAATATGGAACTATTGAAGATTTATATAAAAAACTAGAAGCGGGAGAAACAGACTTAAAAGGAAAGCAAAAAGAAAATATAGAAAACAATAAAGAACTAGCATTTTTATCAAAAACATTGGGAACTATCAATACAGAAGTTCCAATTGAGGACTCTTTGGAAGAATTAAAAGTAGAAGAATGGGACAAAAAAGAAGTATATAGAATATTTAAAGAATTAAACTTCAAACGATATATAGAAAGATTTCAATTAGAAAGTATAGAAGAAAGTGCAACACAAGAAACTCATAAAACAATAGAAGAATTATACAAAGTAAAAGAAAATGAAATTGGAGAAGCACTAGAGCAAATTAAGAAAACAAATAAAATGATATTTGAAATTAGAACTACACAAGATAATCAACCAGAAAAAATTATTAAAGAAAAGATAACAGATATTGGCATTTATCTAGAACCATATGTATATACGATAGATTTTAGAAAAAATTATAGTATACAGGAATTAAAAGAAGTATTTGAAAATAAAAATATACAAAAAGTAGGAATTCATTTAAGTAAAACATATATATTATTGAAACAAGAAGGAATTAAAATCAATGGATTAAAATTTGATGCTAAAATTGCAGAGTATTTATTAAATCCAACAAATAACAAATTAGAACTTGAAAATATATCAGAAAATGAGCTTGGTATGGTATTAGAAGACTATATTGGAAAACCAGAAGAAACGCAAAAACAAATTAATTTATTTGAGATTGAAGAACAAAATAAAGAAGATGAAACAAAAAAATATCAAAAAAAAGAATTAATATTTAAGACATATATAATATCAGAATTAGAAAAAAAATTAACACAAAAGTTAGAACAAATAGGAAGTTTATCATTATTTAAAGATATTGAAATGCCAACAATTGAAGTCCTAGCAGAAATGCAATGGAATGGAATATATGCAAATAGAGAACAACTGGATAAATTTGGAGATAAATTAAAAGAACAACTAGAAATAAAAACAAAAATTATTTATGAAATGGCAGGAGAAGAATTTAATATTAATTCTACTAAGCAATTAGGAGAAATCTTATTTGAAAAGAAAAAACTTCCTATTATCAAAAAAACTAAAAGTGGATATTCAACAGATGTAGATGTATTAGAAAAATTAAAAAAAGAAGATCCAATTATAGGAGAAATTTTAGATTATAGGCAACTAATGAAACTAAATTCTACTTATGTAGAAGGATTAAAACCATATATAAATCCAGTAACAAAAAGAATACATTCATTTTTCCATCAAACTATAACAGCAACAGGGAGAATAAGTTCAACAGAACCAAATTTACAAAATATTCCAACTAGATTTGAACTAGGAAAACAAGTAAGAAAAATATTTGAACCAGAGCAGGGTAAGGTATATATTGATGCAGATTATTCACAAATAGAATTGCGTGTATTAGCACACATCTCACAAGACAAACATATGATACAAGCATTTAAAAATAATGAAGACATACACAAACAAGCAGCATCAAAAGTATTTAAAACACCACTAGAAGAAGTTACAAAAGAACAGAGATCAAGTGCAAAAGCAGTTAATTTTGGAATAGTATATGGCATTAGTGACTTTGGGCTAGGAGAACAACTAGGAATTAGTAGAAAACAAGCAAAACAATATATTGATGAATATTTATCAGAATATCAAGGAATAAAAAAATATATGGACAATATAACAGAAGAAGCTAAAAATAAGGGATATGTAGAAACACTATTCCATAGAAGAAGATATATTCCAGAAATACAATCTAAAAATTATATGGTAAGACAATTTGGAGCAAGAGCAGCAATGAACACACCAATTCAAGGAACAGCAGCAGATATCATGAAAATTGCAATGATAAATGTATACAAACAAATACAAGAAAAACATTTAAAATCAAAAATAATATTACAAGTACATGATGAAATGATGATAGAAACCCCAAAGGAAGAAATAGAACAAATAAAGCAAATACTAAAAGAGAAAATGGAAACAGCCGTTAGCCTAAATGTGCCATTAATTGCAGATATATCAGAAGCAAACAACTGGTACGACTGCAAGTAAGGTGTCAATTTGTGTCCATTTGTCCATTTGGGGACGGTCCTTTTTTGGACATTTTATATTTGATTAATAAAGACATACCAAAACTGAGCAAAATGTCCAAAAAAGGACCGTCCCCAAATGGACATCCCCAAATGGACACCTGAATTGACAAAATACACAAAGGAGAGATTAAAATTAAAAGAAAAAACATCTATGTTGTTTTAATAGTTATAATAATAATTGCTATTGTATTATTAGGACCATTAAAACTCCAAACAAAAATTATGAAAATATTATATCCAAAAAAATATGAAAATTTTGTTAAAATATATGCAGAAGAATATCAAGTAGATGAAAATCTAATTTATGCTATTATCAAAGCAGAAAGCAACTTTAATGCACAAGCAGTATCATCAAAAGGAGCAAAAGGCTTAATGCAATTGATGGACAAAACAGCAAAAGACATTGCTCCTGAAAATAGTAATAATGATTTATTAAATATTGATACAAATATACAGTTAGGAACTAAATATATTTCAATATTGATAGAACGTTATGATAATATTGGTATAGCAGTAATAGCATATAATGCAGGCATTGGAACAGTTGATACATGGATAGAAAAAAATATTATAAAAAAAGATGGATCAGATATAGAAAATGTACCATATAAAGAAACTAATCAATACGTAAGAAAAATTTTAAGAGATTACAAAATTTATCAAAATATATATTAAATACTGGACAAATGAAGAAAAATGCACTAAAATAGAATAGAAAATAAAGTAAAAAGGAAGGAACAATATATGATAGAACAACTTATTTTTGCGTTAATAACAATAGGTATATTTATATATTTTTTCTATAATATCATAAAGAAAAATGATACTAGCTATGTTTCTGTTATCATTTTACAAGCAATAGGACTTGCATTAAACTTTTTTGAAGCATTATTTAATATAAAATTAAATTGGATATTTATGATAATAAAATACATAATAGGAATTTTAATTCCAGTTGTTATTTTGGTATTAGAAAAATATGATATTCCACTTGCAGAAATTATTGATATAACAAAAGCAAATATATATCTAAAATTAGGAGACAACAAAAAAGCAAAACAGGCATTAATACATTTAGTAACAAAATATCCAGAAAATTATCAAGGACATAAAAGATTAGCTGAAATATATGAAAGTGAAGGCGGAATGAGAAAAGCTATTGATGAATATGTACAAGCAATAGATATTCATAAAAGAGATTATGACTCATATTATAAAGTAGCAGAATTATTAAATGGATTTGACAAAAAAGATGAAGCAGCAGAAATGTTAACAACATTGCTGAAGAAAAAACCTGAATATTATGAAGCAAGTTTATTATTAGGAAATATTCTAATAGAAAAAGAAATGTACAAAGATGCAACAAATATTTATCAAGAAGCATTGCGTTATAATCCAGCTAATTATGACTTATACTACAATTTGGGAATTGCATACACAATGTTAAATGATTTTGAAAATGCAAAAATATGTTATGAAAAAGCAGCAGATATAAATCATTTACTATATAATGCAAAATATTCATTAGCAGAAATTGCTTTAATATATAAAGAAATAGATGAAGCTCAAAAATATTTTATGCAAGTAATTGAAGATGAGGAATTAGGACCAGATGCCTATTTTGAATTAGCAAAAATTGAACTTATAAAAGGAAATAAAGATACAGCAATTCAATATGCTAACACAGCAATTGACTCAAATGCTAAAAAAATTGTACCTAAAATAAAAAACGAGCCAATGTTTATACCAATTATGGCTAAAATAGCGATACCATTTAACTTAGAAAATGATATAGAAAAAGAAGAACATGAAGAAATTAATGAAAAAGAAATTAAGGCTAAAGAACATTTAGAGAAGATGTTTGAAATCACAAGACAACTTGGATATAGTGATGTTGAAATGTTAAATCGAAATAAAAGTAAAAAGCAAGAAACACAAGAACAAAAACAAACAATTGAAAAAGATCAAAAATACAGAGAATATTAAAAAGTTAGAACACAATTAAAGAGAAAGAAGGAAATAAAATGGCTGAGATTATGCAAGCATTGATTTTAGGAATAGTACAAGGATTAACAGAATTATTGCCAATTTCTAGTTCAGCGCATTTAAATTTAATACCATGGATATTTAACTGGAACATTCCAGAAAGTTTTGATGTAGCACTACATTTTGGTACATTATTAGCAATTGCTATATTCTTTTGCAAAGATTGGATTGCATTAATTAAAGGTGGATATAATCAAGTTATTAAAAAGGAAAAATCTACAGAAGGTAGAATGTTTTGGTATATTGTAATTGCTACAATTCCAGGTGGAGCAATAGGATTTTTATTAGACCACTTTATAGGAGATAGTCTAGCAAAAATGCCATTATTAATTGCAAGTGCTCTTATAATAATGGGAATAATTTTATACATAGCAGATAAAAAAGCACCATCAAAAACAAAATATGAAGATATGACATTTAAGCAAACCTTTTTAATAGGACTTTCACAAGCATTAGCATTTATCCCTGGAGTTTCACGCTCAGGTGTAACTATGACAACAGGAAGAATAATGGGAGTTGAGAGAGAATCAACGGCAAAATATTCTTTTATGTTATCAGCCCCAATTGTACTAGGAGCAACTTTATATAAATTTAAAGATTTTGTATTTAATATACCATTTGTAGTAGGCGTATTAGCAAGCTTTATTGTAGGATTATTAGTAATTAAATTTTTATTACAATATTTACAAAAAGGTAGCTTTAAAGTATTTGCAGTATATAGAGTTATTGTAGGATTAGCTATTATTGGATTATATATTGCTAGATTATAAATAAATTATAAAAAGAAAGGAATGAGAATATGGCCAACATAAAACTAAACTTTAAACAAACTAGTGTTACAAAAAAAATGATAGGTGAATATGCAAAAAAAGTAAAAGAAATTCATAATGAATTACATGATAGAGCAGATGATCCAGAAGATTTTGTAGGATGGTTAAATTTACCAACAAATTATGATAAGCAAGAATTTAAAAGAATCAAGCAAACAGCAAAAAAAATAGCAAAAGAATCAGAAGTTTTAGTTGTTATTGGAATAGGAGGCTCATATTTAGGAGCAAGAGCAGTAATAGAAAGCTTAACAAGCTCTTTTTATAATTTATTACCAGAAAAACAAAGAAAATATCCACAAATTATATATGTAGGAAATAATTTAAGTCCAAACTATATGAATGAACTTATTGAATATATTGGAAACAAAGACTTTTCAGTTAATGTTATATCAAAATCTGGAACAACCACAGAACCAGCAATAGCATTTAGAATATTCAGAGAAATATTAGAAAATAAATATGGAATAGATGAAGCTCGTAGCAGAATTTATGCAACAACAGATAAAGAAAAAGGAGCATTAAAAACATTAGCAGAAAATGAAGGATATGAGACATTTATTGTTCCAGATAATATAGGAGGCAGATACTCTGTTTTAACAGCAGTTGGATTACTACCAATTGCAACAGCAGGAATTGATATAGATAAATTAATGAAAGGTGCAAAAACAGCACAAGAAAGGTTTGATGATCCTGATATAAAATATAATGAGTGCTATCAATATGCGGTTATCAGAAATATTTTACACAAAAAATCATCAAAAAATGTTGAAATATTAGTCAACTATGAGCCTAAAATGCACTATTTTACAGAATGGTGGAAACAGTTATATGGAGAAAGTGAAGGAAAAGATAAAAAAGGAATTTTCCCAGCAGGTGTTGATTTTACAACAGATTTACACTCTATGGGACAATATATACAAGACGGAAGAAGAGATTTATTTGAAACAGTAATATCTATCAAAACACCAAAAAGTGATATTACAATAAATCCAGACGATGATAATTTAGATGGATTAAATTATTTAGCAGGAAAAACAATGGACTACGTAAACAAAAAAGCTATGGAAGGAACAATACAAGCACATCATACAGGGAAAGTACCTAATATCATAATTGAAATGAATAAATTAGATGAAGAAAATATAGGAGAATTAATATATTTCTTTGAAAAAGCATGTGCAATGTCAGGAACTTTATTAGG
>CANQJY010000032.1 GCA_947624365.1 uncultured Clostridia bacterium | reverse complement strand
GTTTCTTTAATAATTCCAAATTTTCTTTTCTGTTCTTGATACTTGTACTTGACTAACACCTAATATTTTTGCCACTTCTGTCTGCGTTTTTTCTTTATAAAAACGTAATAATATAATTTGCTTGTCTTTTGGAGACAAGCTATCAATTGCTTCTTTTAAAGCTATTTTATTAGTAATTACCTCTTCTTCATTTTTTCCTGCAGATATTTTTTCTATTATTCCAATCCCTTTTTCCCCTTTTTCAGATTGACATACACTATCTATTGATTCAATTGGTTTACTTGCTTCTAATGCAATTGCAACATCTTCTTTTGAAATGTTTAATTTTTTTGCAATTTCTTCTAATGTGATTTCTTCTTTATATTTATTTATATGTTCTATTTGTATTTGCCTTATTTTTGCTTGTAATTCCTTAATACTTCTACTTACTTTAATTGTTCCATCATCTCTTATATATCGTTTTATTTCTCCTAAAATATATGGTACTGTATATGTTGAAAGTTTTACTTCAAAGCTAGTGTCAAATCTTTTAATTGATTTTATAAAACCAACACAGCCTATTTGATATAAATCTTCTAGCTCAAATCCTCTTCCACTAAACCTTTTTACGATACTCCATATTAATCCACTATTTTCTGTTATTAATTTTTCTAGTACCAATTTATCCCCTTGCTGTGCTTTTTTGATTGCTTCTTTATCATTTTCAAACATATTTATTTTCCTTCCTAAGGCATACTTGTCATTTGTTCTATTTGTTCTTGGTTTGTTTCTTCTTTTTTGATTTTTTTACACATAGTTACTTTTGTTCCTACTCCAACAATAGATTCAATATTGATGTCATCCATAAAACTTTCCATAATTGTAAATCCCATACCTGATCTTTCTAGATTTGGTTTTGTTGTGTATAATGGCTCTTTTGCTAATTCAATATTGGCAATTCCTTTTCCATTGTCTGTTATTTCTATAATAATTTCATTTTGATATAGTTTTGCACTCAATTTTACAATTCCTATTTTATTTTCATATCCATGGATAATACAGTTTGTAACAGCTTCTGATACTGCTGTTTTTATATCTGCCAATTCTTCAATGGTTGGGTCTAATTGTGATGCAAAAGCAGCTACTGTAAGCCTTGCAAATGCTTCGTTTGATGATTTACTTAAGAACTCTAATTTCATTTCATTTTCAAATTGTTCATTCATACTTTTATTCCTTTCCTGCTACTGGTATTAATTTTAAAATACCACTCATTTCAAAGATTTTATTAACACTTTGTGTAAGGTTAGCCACTTCTAATTTTGCACCTAATAGGTTTGCAAATTTATATCTTCCAACCAATAATCCTATTCCGGCACTATCCATGAAAGTGACACTATCAAAATCAAATATAACTTTTCTAGGCATAAATCTTTCAATTTCATAATCTGCTCTCCTCCTTATCTTTTGAACACTATGGTCATCAATTTCTTCTGTAATTTTAAAAATCAATAGCTTGTCTTTTTCATAAAATTTTGATTCCATGTCTTTCCTCCTTTGAATACGGTTTGTATTATATATCAATTTACAATATTTTCCAATAGCAAAACAATAGAAGTTTTGTCGTATTCTGACAACTTTTCGACAAAATTTGCAACTATTATAAATAATATTACCCCACCTCTTGCAACATGCAAAAGGTGGGGTATCCTTTTTAATTACATTTCATCTTCATTAGGTGTTTCATCATATTCAAATTCATAAGTAATTTCTTCTGGAATTTCTTCTTTTTTCTTCTCCACTTTTTTTACTGTTTTTTCAATATGTTCTATAGGCTTTTCTTCTTTGTCTGTATGTTTCTCTCTACTTCCCATTTTACGAATTATTTTTTCTGTTTCTTCTTTTTTATTTTCAATACAACGATTCATTGCATTATTTACTTTTTCTATTAAATCTGGAATATAATCTAGTAATTTATCTATACTTGAAGAATGATTTACTGGAATTAGTTTTACATTTTCTCTTGTAATAACTAAAAATGCAATTGGGTTAATACTTACCCCTGCTCCACTTCCTCCGCCAAATGGCAAACGATATTGAATTTCTTCTTCCTTATCTGCTTTTTTGTATTCATCAACTGTTTCTCCTTTAAATTCACTTCCTCCTGCTGCAAATCCAAATGATACTTTTGAAATTGGTATAATTACAATATTATTTGATGTTTCAATTGGTTCTCCTATAATTGTATTTACATCAATCATATCTTGAATACTATTCATAGCTGTAGTCATAAGACCTTCTATTGGATGTTCGCTCATATTTCTCAACTCTCCTTTTCTTTTTTAATATACATATTGTGGTTATAATATGTATCACTTTTATTTGAAATATACCTTCTAGCTGGAAATTGATTAGATTTTTACTTTGATAAATTGGCATTACTTGGAAATATTGTTCACTAGATTTATTTTTAGTTTTATAAATAAAAAATGTTAGTATTGTGCTAATAGCTGGAATCAAAAATGATGTTAATATTACATTTTCAGTTCCTAATTGTATTTTTAGATTTAATTTATATGTTTCTAATTTTATATTCTTTACAATTTCTTTTAAATCTTTTGTAATATTATATTTTTCAGATAAACGTATCACATTTTGCGTTTGCATTTGTTTTATCATTTTTTCTTTAATATGCGTTTTTTGATTTATTTTTTTGAATTTTGCCTTTGTTAATTTAAATTTGAATATTGGAATTTTGCTTAATATATAGATACAAAATAATACTTGATATCCGTCATTTGTATGTGTATTGTCTTTTTGGGGTTCTGATTGGTATTTTAAATTTTCTATTTTGATTTGTATTTTCATTGATAATATTATTAGGATTATTGTTAACAATAAAAAAATGTATAAAATAAAAATAGCATATTATCGCCTTCTTTTTTTATTTTATACATAGTTTTTCCATTTTTTGGTTTTTTAAACATTCTGAAATTATTTTTTTATTTCTTTTCAACCATAATATCGCCAAAGATTTCTTCTTGATTTGTTGCAACTTTGTTTCTTCTTGATAATTCCAATAATCCACTAAATGCTGTAATAACTTCTTGTTTGTCTTTTTGTTTTATTGAAAATAGTTTATTAAATACAAATCTTTTTTGTTTAAATAATACTCTTACCATTTCTCTTACTTTACTTGCAACTGTATAATTTTCTACTAATGCTATTTTTTCTATATTTTTAGCATTTTGATTTAATCTTTGACTTGTCCTTTCTAATAAATCTTTATATACTTGTGGAATTAAATCATTTTCATAGTTTTTTTCTAGTTTTCTTTTAGGTAATTCAATTTCTTCTTGCATTTTTGTTATACGTTTTGAAAATAAAATGTAATTTTCTTTAAATTTTTTACTAATTTCTTTGTATTTTTTATACTCAATAATTCTTCTGATAAGTTCTTCTTCTGTTAACTCTTCTTCATCTTCCTCTTGTTTTGGTAATAACCTTTTGGATTTTAAATAAAGTAATGAAGATGCCATAACTAAAAATTCACTTGCAATTTCTAAATTTAATTCTTCCATTGCATTTAAATATTCCATATATTGTTCTGTAATTTGTGTTAAATTTATATCATAAATATTCATTTTGTTTTTTTCTATTAAGTAAATTAATAAATCTAATGGTCCTTCAAAATTATCAATTTTTATAGCATATTTCTTTGTCTCTAATGTTAATAAATTTGGCATCTTATTCTATTCCTTCCACTACATTATTAATATTTTCGTATTTGTATCCCTTTTTTAATAAGTATTGTTTTATATCTTCTATGTCCATTGATGTTTGTTTTTTATATATAATATTTGAAATAGATTTTTGTTCGTATTTTTCTAATTCTTCTCTATTTTCATAGATATATTCATCAATATAATCTCTAGAAATACCTTTACTAAGCAATTTATAAGTCAATTCTTTGATAGATAAATTTTTTAGTGATTTAAAATTGTTTATTGTTTTTTCAATATATTCTTTATCATCAATATATTTAGCATCTTTAAGATATTGAATAATATCTTCTAATAAGTCATTAGGTATAGTTGAGCTAAATTTATTTTTTATTTCTTGCTCTGTTCTTTTTTTATATAATATGTACTTTAATACTTTTGTTTTTTGTTCATCAAATTCTTCAATTGTGTACATGATTTTTTCACCTATTCTTCGTCATCATCTATTTCTGGTATTTCTTCTCCTAGACTTTGCTCAAATGCTTTTTCAAAATTTGCTCTTACTTTTTCTTCTATTTCTGATAAGATTTTTGGATTGTCATTCAAATATTTCTTTACATTTTCTCTACCTTGACCAATTCTTTCTCCATTATAGCTGAACCATGAACCACTTTTTTCAATAATATCTAAATTAACTGCCATATCTAAAATATTTCCTGCTTTTGATATTCCTTCACCATAAACAATATCAAATTCAGCCTCTCTAAATGGTGGTGCTACTTTATTTTTTACTACTTTCACCCTTGTTCTACTACCTTTTATTTCTCCATCTTGCTTTATGTTTTCTATTTTTCTAATATCTAGTCTAACAGAAGCATAGAATTTTAATGCTCTTCCTCCTGTTGTAGTTTCTGGATTTCCAAACATTACACCTATTTTTTCTCTTAATTGGTTTATAAATATTAATACTGTTTTTGATTTATTAATTGCTCCTGCTAATTTTCTTAATGCTTGTGACATTAGTCTTGCTTGAAGCCCCATATGAGAATCTCCCATATCTCCATCAATTTCTGCTTTTGGTACTAATGCTGCAACAGAGTCTACAACAATAACATCTAATGCTCCACTTCTTACTAGACTTTCTGTAATTTCTAAAGCTTGTTCTCCTGTATCTGGTTGTGAAACAATTAAATTATCAATATCTACTCCTAATTTTTTGGAATATACTGGATCTAAAGCGTGTTCTGCATCAATAAATGCTACCTCTCCACCTTGTTTTTGTGCTTCTGCAATTATATGTAATGCCAATGTTGTTTTACCTGAAGATTCTGGTCCAAAAATTTCAATAATTCTTCCTCTTGGCACACCACCAATTCCTAGTGCAATGTCTAAACTTAATGCTCCTGTAGGAATTGCTTCTATTTCCATTGCTTTATATTCTCCTAATTTCATAACAGAACCTTTTCCATATTGTTTTTCTATTTGGTTCATTGCCGCTTCTAAAGCTCTTTTCTTTTCTGTATTTTCTCCCATAATTTTTTCCTCCTTAAAATTACCAAATTTTTGTTTGATATTTTTATTATATACCAAATTTTTGTTTTGTCAATACTTTTTTTATTTTTTATTTATACCACCCTGAAATATGATAAAATACACTATACCAATTTGGTGCAAAATCTCCTTTTAAATCCGAATGATAGCAAACTGTAAATTTATTATTAAACAAACTAATATATGGTACATCATCTTTATATATTTCTGCAATTCTTTTATATCTTTCCTTTAATACATTTTCATCTGTTGTATTTTTTACTTCTTCTAAAATATTGCTTAATTCTTCATTTGTATAATTAGATAAATTATTTTTTCCTAAAAATGTTTCCAAATTAGGCGTATATGATAAATCAATACTACATAAAAGCATGTCATAGTTTTTAGTATTCAAGCTATTATAATATTGTTCATCTGTAAATTGTACTATATTCACTCTAATACCTTGATTTGCCAATTGTGCTTGTATATTTTGTGCAACTGAAAGTCTTGTTGGATCACTTGCTTTTACAGCAAGATTTAATTGCAAACTTTGTGTTTTATAATTTTCCGTTTTTTGCCAATATTGACCTCTATACACCCATCCATTTTCTGTTAATATCTGTTTTGCCTGTTCTGGATTATATCCTGCACTACCTTCTTCTGATTGATATAACCAATTTCCATAATCTAATGGAAAACTAGAAGTATAATATTGGCTATTAAAAATACTTGAAACAATATTGGTTTTATCAATTGAATATGATATTGCTTTTCGAACTTCTTTTCTTGAAAGAAAATTGTTTTTTGTATTTAGTACAATAAAATCATGTTCTCTTCCTTTTATTTCTTTTTTATTATATCCTATACTACCTATATATTCTTGTAAATTATTATTTTGAGTATCAATTACATCAACATTTCCCATTTTGAAACTGTTATATAATTCACCTAGAGATGAATAAAGATTAACTGTTATTTTTGTTAATGTTAAATCTGTTTTTGTATCCCACCAATTGTTATTTGGTTCTAAAGTTAGATGTGTTGATTGTACATCTGTGTATTTATACATTCCTGTTCCCACTGGAACAATTTCACTATTAAATTCTTTATCTTGATAAAATTGGCTTGAAAGAATAGGAAATGTTAAATTATATTCAAAAAAAGGAACTTCTGCATTTAAATATATTTTTAGTGTATAATCATCTGTAATTTCTACACTATCTATGTTTTGCACATTTGGTGTATAAATAGAATCTACACTTTTTAATTTTTCTATTGTAAATTTTACATCATCTGCAATAAATTTTTCTCCATCTGCCCATCTTACATTATCCTTTAACTTAATAATATATGTTGTTTCATTTTGTTTTGCCCATTCTTCTGCAAGACATGGCTCTGCTTTATAGTCTTCTGTTAAATTTACAAGTGGTTCATAAATAATTTTTGAGATATCTTGTATATTTTTGTTTTTGCTTAAAATTGGGTTTGTACTATCTAATGATGCTATTCCTAAAGTTATTTCTGTGAATTTTTCTTCTTCTACATTAACTTGTGTTTGTTCTTGTTCTTCTTTCTCTTCTTCTGTCTTTATTTTATAAATAGCAAATATCATTATTCCAATAACAAATATCGCAAATACATATTTAAAAAAATTAGATTTCATCTAGTTTTTTCACCTCTATCTTCTTGGTCTATCATACATTATATTAGCAAATTTTTCAAGTTTTTATTACATTATTTTTCAATTTTTTGTCCATACTATGTTTGGTGATTAAATATGAAACATTCAAAATATATTGTTTGGTATATTATAGGATTTGTTATTTTAATAGCAATAATTATAGCTGTATTTTTTAATGGAAATAATAAGGAAAATAATAATTCTTCATATGAAACTGAGAAAACATCTGCCAACAACACAACAAACTCTGATAATACAAATCAAGAAAATAATGTAACACATATACCTGTTGAAACTGAACTTTCTACCTTTTCGACTAATATTTATACTAAAGAAAGTGGTAGACAGCATAATATGGAATTAACCGCTTCTCGTTTAAATAATCATATTGTTAAAAATGGTGAGACTTTTTCATTTTGTAGTTTTTTAGGTCCTTCTTCTTCTGAAAAGGGATATCAAAAAGCCGATATTTTTGATAATCAGGGAAATAAGAAAAAAGGAATTGGTGGAGGTAACTGCCAAATTAGTTCTACATTATATAATGCTGTTTTAGCTGTTCCAAATTTGACTGTAGTAGAAAGACATGCACATAGTAATTATGTTCCTTATGTACAAAGAGGTAAAGATGCTGCTGTTGCTTATGGTAGCTATGATTTAAAATTTAGAAATGATACTGGAAAAGATATTAAACTAGTATTTATTGTAACTAATAATTTAGTAACTGCTACTATATTTCAATTAGATTAATTTCATATTTTTTGCTTTTTCACATAGATTGTTACTGGTGATATTGTGAGAAAAGCAAAAATTTTTATAATGAATGGTGTTATTCTAACAGCTACTTCTTTTATTATGCGAGGTATAGGACTTATATTTAACATCTATGTAGCAAATCAAGTTGGTCAAGAAGCAATTGGTGTTTTTAGCTTAGTTATGTCTATATATTTATTTGCTATTACTTTTGCTTCTTCTGGTATTGGTCTTGCTTGTACTTGCATTGTTTCTGAAGAACTTGAAAAAAGTAATTTTGCAAGTGCATTAAAAGCTGTTAGGACATGTATATTTTTTTCTATTATTCTTGGTTTAATTGCTTCTTCTTTTCTATTTATATTTGCTCCCACTATTTCTAACATATGGTTACATGGCAATATTTCAAAAATGCCTATTTATGCTATAGCTATTGGGCTTCCATTAATTAGTGTTTCTAGTGTAATTAATGGTTATTTTGCAAGTATCGGAAAATCATATAAAAATGCAATTTCACAATGTTTAGAATTATTGGTTAAAATAATTGTTACTGTTGTTTTATTACAATATACAATAAATAGTGGTATTGATGCTATTTGTTGTAGTTTGATTTTTGGAGATGTAATTTCAGAAATTTTTTCATTTGGTCTAAATATTTGTTTATTTTATTTTGATAAAAAAAGATTAACTTTTAAACGTGGATATATACAAAATATGGGAAAACGTATTTTCAAAATTTCTTTTCCTATTGCAATTACTTCTTATATTCGCTCTGGACTTTCTTCTTTAAAACAATTCCTAATTCCATTGCGTCTACAAGTATCGGGTTTGAATTATTCTTTAGCAATTGCAAAATATGGTTTAATTACAGGTATGGCTATGCCTGTTTTAATGTTTGCTAGCTTTTTTATTAATTCTTTTAGTAGCCTTTTAATTCCCGAATATGCAAGACTTTTAGCGGGGAAAAATTTTAATAGAATGAAATTTGTTTGTGATAAAATTTTTAATATTACTTTTGCATTTTCTTTTTTAGTGGCTGGTATTTTTTTGTTTTATTCAAATGAAATTAGTTTAGTAGTTTACCAAAATTTGGAGGTAGCTTTCTATTTTCGTATTTTAGCGCCTTTAATCGTTTTTATGTATGTTGATAATATTATTGATAATATATTAAAGGGAATGCAAGCTCAATTTCATGTTATGTGTGTAAATATCTGTGATCTAGTAATTACTATTTTAATTATTTATTTTGCTGTTCCTTTTTTAGGTGTAAATGGTTATCTTGTTAGTATTATTGTAAGTGAAGTTTTTAATTTTGTAGTAAGCTTTTTATTGTTAAGAAAAAAATTAAATCTTTCTTTTGATTTCTGGAATTATTTTTTTAAACCTTGTTTACTATTATTTATTGCTTTTATAATTTGTTCATTTATTCCTATTAGGAACAATAATTTTTTGTTGTATGTTATTTTGAAATTGGGGTGTTTTATTTGTTTGTATATTACTTTGTTTGGTATGAAGAATAAGAATTTAAATAGAATATTTACATAATATCATAAAACATTTGATTTTACAATACTTTTTTATTACTTTTCATCGCAAAATTCGACAAAATATTTTTATCGAACAAATATTTGAGGGTAATTAAATGGATATAACAAACGCCTCACCTTTATTGTGAGACGTTTACCTTTTGTTCTAACTCTAATAGACATTTATCAAAAATCAATTTCATTTCTTCTAATGAGAAAATTTGATATTCAAGTGTGTCTAATTCAATTTTTTTCTTAAAACTTGCCATTTGCTCTAAATATGTAATTGCTTCTATAATATCTTGTTTTTCAATTTCTAACCATGGTAATTCTTTTGCATATTCTAATATTTTATCATCATAATATGGAATTTGTGCTAAATGCTTTTCATAAATATATTGAGAAAACAATTTAAAATCATTTGTTTTGATTTTTCGTAAATCATCTTTTGGTGCAAAAAATTGCTTTCCACTTTTTAACTGTAGCCCAATAAGTTTTTTATCATCATCAAAAATTCCTTTTTCACCATATGCAATATTATTCCAAAAAGTATCTGTAATTATATGTGCATAATATCCTAGCAATAATGGATTATTAAATTTGTTGTAATAATTATTATAAAAACCTTGTATATCATGCCTATGTTCTTTATGATTTCCAATTTGAACTTCTACTGCAAAATGTGTTCCATTATGTGTCAATTTGTGAGATATATTTTTTATTACATATCCATTTAAAATATCTGGCAAAATATTTCCCAATAAAAATGCATTTTTATCTTGGGAATTTCTACTAGAACTTTCATTTAATTTGGTAGCTGTTGCTAAATGAATAGCCCATGCTGGCATATATAAAGTCCCCCTTTTGTTTTTCTTTTATCATACATCAAATTACTTGAATTGTAAAGTTATTTTTTCGCAATTTGTACATATATTTTAGTAGTATAATCTTAAGGAGGTTGTTATGAATTTTCAAAAATATATTTCGGTACTATTAATTTTTACTGTTTCTTTTGTAACTTCATCGGTTATTCTTGCGTAATTGGAATTTACAGGTGTTGCTTTTGAATTTTTTATTGTTTCCAAATATGCTATTGAATTTGCAGGTTTATTTTTTGGCTCTATAAAATAATTACTGTATGCTATGTCTTTTCTCGCAGGTATTATTAACCCTGTTTCTGTGAATTTCTTTATTACTTCTTCTGAAGAAAGATATTTTACAAAGTTTATTGCTTCTCTTTTATTTTTTGCTGATTTTGAAATCGCCCACCCTGAAGCATCCGCAAGTGCTTTTGATGTTTTGGATTGCGGGAATTTTATAACATCCCAATCAAATTGTATACTATCCCTAAATTTCGGTACAAGCC
>CANQJY010000031.1 GCA_947624365.1 uncultured Clostridia bacterium | reverse complement strand
GAAAAACATAGTAAATATTACAGAAAATGCAAATGAGAAATCTCTCGTTTTACTTGATGAATTAGGCTCAGGAACAGACCCGATAGAAGGACAAGCATTGGCAATTAGTGTTTTAGAACATTTACACAATAAAAATATTTTAACAATAGCAACAACACATTATCAAGAACTAAAAAAATATGCATTAAAAGAAAAAGATTTTGAAAATGCTTCTGTTGAATTTGATATCGAAACCTTAACACCGACCTATCGATTATTAATTGGAATACCAGGAAAAAGTAATGCATTTGAAATTAGTAAAAAATTAGGGCTGAATGAAAAAATCATTAATCAAGCGCAAAAAAGAATTAATAAGAATGATATTGATTTTGAATTATTAATGAAACAAATCTATGATGATAAAAGGCAAATAGAACAAGAAAAAATAGAAACAAAAAATCAACTAGAAGAAGCAAAAACTTTACGAAATACATTAGAAACAAATAAGCAACAAGTAATAGATGAAGAAAAAGAAAGAATTGAAAACGCAAAAATAGAAGCAAGAAACATTTTATTAAATGCACAAGAAGAAGCAAATCAAATTATTAAAGAATTAAGGGAATTACAAGAAAATGATGAAAAAGATAAAGACAAAAAGGCAAACATATTACGAAAGTCCTTAAATCAAAAAATTAAAGACACAATACAAGTTGAAGAACAACCTGAAACAATAATGCCAAAAGACCAAAATATAGATATAAATACACCAGTATATGTAAATACTATTCAAAAAGAAGGAGTAACAGTATCTAATGTATCAAAAGATGGAGAAGTGCTAGTTCAAATAGGAAGTATGAAATTACAAGTACCAATCCAAAATTTAAAAATATTAGAAAAAGATAAAAAACAGCATAGTATTAATGTTCATACTCAAACTACTAAAACTAAAATAGCAACAACAGAAATTAATGTAATAGGACTTAATGTAGAAGAAGCATGTTTTGTTATAGACAAATTTTTAGATGATAGTCATTTAGCCAAAATGCAAACAGTGAACATTATTCATGGAAAAGGCACAGGTAAATTAAGAAAAGGTATTCATAAGTTTTTACAAAAACATCCACATGTAAAATCATATCGTTTAGGAACATTTGGAGAAGGGGAAATGGGTGTTACAGTTGTAGAATTAAAATAAAAAACTTAAAATTTAAGAAAATGCAAGAAAATTTCTGTAAATACTTGCATTTCTTTTTAAAATTTGGTACAATAGAGAGCGTGAAAAAACACATAAAGTTAATTTGAAAGGGTGTGCTAGTAAAAACTAGTCCGGTTCAAGTGATAAAACTTTATGGATGTAAAACAAAAAGGAGGAATTAAAAATGGCAGTAGTTGCAATGAAACAATTACTAGAAGCAGGTGTTCATTTCGGGCATCAAACAAGAAGATGGGATCCAAAAATGGCGGAATATATATTCCAAGCTAGAAATGGAATTCACATCATTGATTTACAAAAGACATCAAAGAAAATTGACGAGGCATATGCTTTCTTAAAGGAACAAGCAGAAGAAGGAAAAACAGTTCTATTTGTAGGAACAAAAAAACAAGCACAAGAATGCATGAAAGAGGCAGCCATCAAATGTGGTATGTATTACGTTGACCAAAGATGGTTAGGAGGAATGCTTACAAACTTTGAAACAATTAGAGCAAGAGTTCAAAGATTAAAAGACTTAGAAAAAATGCAAGAAGATGGTACATTTGATGTTTTACCAAAAAAAGAAGTTATTTTATTGAAAAAAGAAATGGAAAAACTAGAAAGAAACCTTGGTGGAATTAAAGATATGGAAGAATTACCAGGAGTTATATTTTTAGTAGATCCAAAAAAAGAAAGAATTGCAATTTTAGAAGCAAAAAAATTAGAAATTCCAGTTATTGGATTAGTAGATACAAACTGTAATCCAGAAGAAGTAGATTATGCTATACCTGGAAATGATGATGCTATTAGAGCAGTTAAATTAATTGCTGATGTAATGGCAAATGCAGTTATTGAAGGAAGACAAGGTGAAAGTTTTGAAGTTGCTGAAGAAACAGAACAAGAAGTGACAGAAGAAGCAACAGATATAGAACAAGTTGTAGAAGAAACAACTGAAACTGAAGAAACAGCTGAAGAAGCTGAATAAAGGAGGTTTTTTGAATGGTTACAGCAAGTTTAGTAAAAGAATTAAGAGAAAAAACAGGTGCAGGTATGATGGACTGCAAAAAAGTATTAACAGAAACAGATGGTGACATGGAAAAAGCAATCGAACTTTTAAGAGAAAGAGGAATTGCAAAAGCAGCAAAAAAATCAGGAAGAATAGCTGCAGAAGGATTAGTAGAAGCTTATGTCGCTGAAGATGGAAAATCAGGAGCAGTTGTAGAAGTAAATTCAGAAACAGACTTTGTTGCAAAAAATGAAGAATTTAGAACATTTGTAGCAAATGTTGCAAAACAAGTTTTAGAAACAAATCCAAAAGATGTTGAAGAATTATTAGCACAAGAAGCAAAATTTGAAGCAGGAAAAACAGTACAAGAAGTATTAGTTGAAAAAATAGCAACAATTGGAGAAAACATTAACATTAGAAGATTTGCTAGATTTGAAGCAGAAGGCTTAGTAGAAAAATATATTCATGGTGATGGAAAAATAGCAGTTCTAGTAAATATGAAAAAAGGAACACCAGAGGTTGCAAAAGATGTTTGTATGCAAATTGCGGCAGCAAGACCAGAATATGTAAAAAGAGAAGAAGTGCCACAAGAAAGAATTAACAAAGAAATGGAAATTTTAAAAGTACAAACAATGAATGAAGGAAAACCAGAAGCAATTGCAGAAAAAATTGTTTTAGGAAGAATTGGAAAGTTCTATGAAGAAATATGCTTAGTAGATCAAGCATTTGTAAAAGATCCAAGTATCAAAGTATCTGATTTATTAAAACAAAAAGATGCAGAAGTAGAAGCATTTGCAAGATTTGAAAAAGGTGAAGGTATCGAGAAAAAAGAAGAAAACTTTGCTGAAGAAGTTATGAGTCAATTAAAATAATAAAAAAGATTAGTGAAGAAAATTCACTAATCTTTTTTTAAACTTTCAAAATTAATAATCCTAAAAACACATATGCAAAACGGAAAATTCTTTTATTAGAATACTGTTTATGCATTTGGCAAATTGCTTCATTTATAGCACAATGTTTATCTACCATAGTTAAAACAAAGCTTTCTCTATGTTTAGGAAAAGAAAAGAATGTAACTGGCCACATGTGTTTTACAATAATATCTTTTTCTTTTTCATTTAAATCAAATAATTTAATTGCATTACTATATGATGTTTTGGCATGTGTAAAAGCATGTAATCCTTTACGATCTGGTTGTTTTTTTCTCCAATCATATAAAAATAAATCATGTAGCATTGCTGCTCTTGCACAAGATATGTAATCTAAATTATGTTTTTTACAAAATTTGTAACAATAATAAGAAGCAACTAAACAGTGGTCAAAACAGGAAGTTTCATAATGTTGTCTATATTGTTTCATCTTTTGAACAGTTTCATTTTCTATTATATCTCTAATAATATTAATAAATTCAGTATCTTCATATATTTTATTGACTAATTCATCCATTTAAAGTACCTCGTTTTTAAAACCTATCTCTTTTATTATATCATATTATAAATAATAAATCTACAATTTTGGAAAAATTTAATAATTTCGTAAAAAAAGCTGTACATTTTCAAAATTTATGATAAAATGAAAAAGAAAAATGGAAAAGGGAGTGAACAAGTTGCAAGAACCAAAATACAAACGTATTTTATTAAAATTAAGTGGAGAAGCATTAGCAGGAGAACAAAAGACAGGAGTAAATGTAGAAACAGTAGGAAAAATTTGTGATAAGATTAAAGAAGTAGTTGACATGGGTGTACAAGTAGCAATAGTTGTAGGTGGAGGAAATTTCTGGAGAGGTAGAAATGGACATCAAATGGAAAGATCAACAGCAGACTATATGGGAATGCTAGCAACAGGAATGAATGGATTAGCATTACAAGACGCATTAGAAGCAAGAGGAATTCACTCAAGAGTACAAACAGCAATCGAAATGAGAGAAATAGCAGAACCATTTATAATTAGAAAAGCAGAAAAACATCTATCAAAAGGAAGAGTAGTTATTTTTGTATGTGGTACAGGTCATCCATATTTTACAACAGACACAGCAGCAGTATTAAGAGCAACAGAAATGAATGCAGATATAATATTATTAGGTAAAGCAATCGATGCGGTATATTCAGCAGACCCTAAAATAGATAAAACAGCAATTAAGTATGATAAAATTTCATATTTAGAAGTATTAGAAAAAGATTTAAAAGTTATGGATTCAACGGCAACAGCCCTTTGTAGAGATAATAATATACCACTATTAGTATTCGGAATTGCTGATCCAGAAAATATTGTAAGAGCAGTAAAAGGAGAGGCAATAGGAACAATAGTAGAATAATTCCCAATAGGGATAAAAGGAGGAAATATCATGGATTTTTCAAACATGAAAGAAAAGATGGAAAAAACAATTAATGTATTTGCAGAAAAATTAGCAGAAGTAAGAGCAGGAAGAGCAAATCCTGCGATTTTGAACAAAATAAAAATAGACTATTATGGAACACCAACTCCAATTAATCAAGTAGCAGGAATATCTGTACCAGAAGCAAGATTAATAGTTATTCAACCTTGGGATGCAAGTATATTAAAAGAAATTGAAAAAGCAATTTTAGCATCTGATATTGGAATTAATCCAAATAATGATGGCAAAGTCATAAGACTAGCTTTCCCTGAATTAAATGAAGAAAGAAGAAAAGAATTAGTAAAAGAAATCAGAAAAATTGCGGAAGATACAAAAGTAGCAATTCGTTCAAGTAGACGTGATGGTATAGAAACAGCAAAAGCAGAACAAAAAGAAGGAAACATTACAGAAGATGAACTAAAACAAGCAGAACAAGAAATTCAAAAAATAACAGATAAAAGTATAGAAGAAATTGAAAAAATGCTAGCAAATAAAGAAAAAGAAGTTATGTCTGTATGATTTGAAAGGTCAATATTATGGAATTTAAGAAAGAATTACAAAATTATCAAGAAATAATAAATAGAGAATTAGAAAAATATCTTAGAAAAGAACAATGTTTAGAAGAAGTATTGAACCAAGCGATGGAATATAGCTTAATGGCTGGAGGCAAAAGGTTAAGACCAATTTTAGTATTGGCAACATATAAACTTTTAACAAATCAAACTAATTATGACGTTTGTATGCCATATGCAGTAGCAATAGAAATGGTACACAATTTTTCTTTAATACATGATGATTTACCAGGAATTGATAATGATGATTTTAGGCATGGAAAACCAACTAATCATAAACAATTTAATGAAGCAACTGCAATTTTAGCAGGAGATGGTTTATTAAATAATGCATATATGGTAATTAGTGAAGATATTGAAAAAACAACAGACAACAAACAATTACAAGCCAAAATACAAATTTTTAAAGAATTTTCAAAAGCAATTGATAGAATGTTAGCAGGTGAATATATAGATACAGAATTTGAAGGAAAGAAAATTACTATAGATGAATTAGAATATATACATCAAAACAAAACAGGTGAATTATTAACATTATGTGTAAGAATGGGAGCAATTCTTGCAAATTGCAATGAAGAAGATTTAAAAAATCTAACTGAATATTCTAAAAAAATAGGATTAGCATTTCAAGTAAAAGATGACATTTTATCTGAAGAAGGAGACGAAAAACAATTAGGAAAACCAGTTGGAAATGATAAAGAGAGAAAAAAATGTACTTATGTATCACAATATGGACTATCAGGAGCAAAAGATATTTTAAATACATTAACAGAAGACGCCATAGATTGTTTAGAAAAATATGGAGAAAAGGCAACATTTTTAAAAGAATTAGCAATATATATTGCTAACAGAAATAAATAGACTGCATATGTTATGCATCAGGGAGGAAGAAATGGATATAAAAAAAGAAAATTTACCAAAACATATTGCTATTATTATGGATGGCAATAGAAGATGGGCAAGAGCTAAAGGTAAACCTGTTGGATTTGGGCATAAAGAAGGAGCAAAAGTATTAGAAAATATTGTTAGATATGCCAATAGAATAGGAATTGAACATATCACAGTATATGCATTTTCAACAGAAAATTGGAAAAGAGCAGAAGATGAAGTATCTGCACTTATGGCTTTATTTCAAAGCTATTTAGATGATTATAGTAAGCGAGCAGACTCTGAAAATATTAAAGTAAAAATTATTGGAAGTAGAGAAGGCTTGTCTGAAAAAATGAAAAAAAGCATTGAAAACTGCATGGAACGTACAAAAAATAATACAGGAATTGTTTTCAATATTGCATTAAATTATGGTGGAAGAGAAGAAATTTTGCAATCAGTAACTAAGATTGCAAAACAAGTAGAACAAGGTAAAATCAATCCTGAAGATATAACAGAAAAAGATATTGAAGAAAATTTGTATACAGTTGGGCAACCAGATCCAGATTTATTAATTAGAACAAGTGGAGAAATTCGTTTAAGTAATTTTTTACTTTGGCAACTATCTTATGCAGAATTTGTATTTATTGAAAAAAATTGGCCAGATTTTACAGAAAAAGATTTAGATAAAGCAATTGAAATTTATCAAAAAAGAACAAGAAAATTTGGAGCGAACTAAAGAAGGGAGTATTAAATATGGATATCAAAAGAATAACATCTGGGCTTTTAGGATTTCCACTAGTAGTTATCATTTTCCTAGTTGGGAATAAATATATAGTAGATTTCTTATTATCCATTGTAGCAATATTAGCTATTGACGAATACTTTAATGCTATATCTAAGGTGTGTAAGCCAATTCGATGGGTAGGATATTTAAGTTGCTTTAGTATTTGTTTTGTACATCTTATTCCACAAACAAGTTTAAATGTTGTTGTGACACTATCTGTACCGACGATTATGATGATATTATTTGCAAGCGTTATTGCAACTGATATGAGAATTACATTTAAGGATGTAGCATACACGTTTTTAGGAATTTTTTATGCAGTATTTTTTATGATGTTTATAGCATTTATTAATGGGATGCCAGATGGAAAAATACTAATTTGGTATGCAATATTTGCTGCATGGGGAACTGATGTATTTGCATTTTTTGTTGGCATGAAATTTGGCAAACATAAATTTAGCAAAGTAAGCCCTAAAAAATCAGTAGAAGGATGTATTGCAGGAACAGTAGGAGCGGTAGTTCTTATGCTAATTTATACATTTTTTGCAAATACATACTGGGGGATGAGTTATTCTTATGCTTATATTGCAATGGCAGGAATAATTTTAAGCTTAATTGGACAAATAGGAGATTTTTCAGCATCTAGTATAAAAAGATATGTTGGAATTAAGGACTACAGTAATCTTATTCCAGGTCATGGAGGTATGTTAGATAGAATTGATAGTTTACTATTTTTAGCACCATTTGCATATGCATTTTTTATATTTATATAAAGGGAGGCTAAATATTGATTCCATTTTTGATATCAGCAGTTAAAATTATTTTTTTATTAGGTTTTGTTATTTTAATTCATGAAGCTGGTCATCTAATTGTTGCAAAATTTTGTAAAGTAAGAGTAAATGAATTTGCAATTGGATTTGGACCAACTATATTTCAAAAGCAAGGAAAAGAAACAAAATATGCATTAAGGCTAATACCTTTAGGTGGATTTTGTAGTATGGAGGGAGAAGATCAGAGGTCAGACGCCAAAGATTCTTTTTCACAAGCAAGTGTACCTAAAAGAATAGCTATTGTAGTAGCAGGAGCGACAGTCAATATCATTTTTGGATTGATTGTCTACTTTATTTTAATGTCATCAACAGGGAATTATATAACAAATATAGTAGATAGCACAATTGATGGATATATTGCAAAGGAAATTGGAATACAACAAGGAGATAAAATAATTGAAATTGATGGAAATAAGATTAAAAGTAAAAATGATTTAGAGAAAATTTTAGAAAAAAATGGGGGAAAAGAATTATTAGTAAAAATTGAAAGAGAAGGAGAACTTAAAGAATATATAATAAAACCAACAGAAGTAAAAAGTAAGTATACAGGAATTTATTTAGATGAAAATTTAAAAATCGTTACACTTGACAAAAACAGCCCTGCTGAAAAGCAAGGGTTAAAAGCAAATGATAAATTATTAAAAATAAATCATGAAGCAATAGAAGGAGATTTAAACAAAGCTATACAAAAAATTCAACAAAATGAACAAGATGTAATTATATTTACGATTGAAAGAAATAATAAAGAGATAGAAATTGAAATAACACCAGATTATATATCATCATATTATTTAGGAGTTAAATTACAAGTAGCAGAAGACACTTTTATTAACCATATAATATATGGTGGAATGGAAACAAAGACATTTGCTTTTTCTATTATAGATAATATAAAACAATTATTTACAGGAAAAATTGGAGTTGACCAAATGATGGGACCTGTTGGAATTTCAAAAGTAGTAGCAAATACAAATGGAATTCAAGAATTTATTTATATTTTAGCTCTTATTTCTTTATCATTAGGTGTAACTAATTTACTACCAATACCAGCATTAGATGGTGGTAAAATCTTAATATTGCTAATAGAAGGAATTAGAAGAAAACCAATAAAACAAGAAACAGAAATTAATATACAATTAATGGGTTTTGCTATATTAATTGCATTATCGATTTATATTACATATCATGATATTATGCGTATTTTTTAGCATTACTAGAAACAGTAAAAGGAGTATCATTATGGCAGAAATAAATAAAATATTTCCGGACTACAAAACAAAATCAAATATAATAGATGCTGAAGTAATAGAAGTTAATTTAATAAAAAAAACAAATATATTGCAATTATGTATTAAATCAGATGAATATATTGAAATTAAAGAATTATGGTATTTTGAGAAATATTTAAGAGAACGTTTTAAAATTCAAGATGTTGAAATACAAATACAGTACACAAAAAATACTTGTATAAAGCCAATTCAAGAAGAATGGATTAATCTTGTATCATATATGGCCCATAAATATCCATTAGCAAAGCCAATGCTATTATTAAAAAGCAAAATAGATGTTAAAGACAAACAAATTGATGTAAAAATGCAAATAAAAGGGGCAGAATTTTTAAAATTAAAAAAGTCTGATAAAATATTGCAAAAAATAATAAAAAATATATTTGGAAAAGATTATCATATTGAAATAACAGAAGAAATTAATTTAAAAGATGTACAAAAATATGAAGAACATATAAAACAATTAGAAGAACAAGAATTACAAAAAACAATTACACAATTAGAAGATATATCAGAAACTCAAGATACAAATTATCAAATGCAAGAAATAGAAGAATTTGATGTTACAGAAACAGAACAAATGCAAGAATATATTATGGGAAAACCTTCAAGAGGAAAAGAAAAGAAAATAAGAATAAAAGATATAACAGCAAATGATGGAAAAGTAACATTAGAAGGAAGAATACTTACTTGCGAAGCAAGAGAAACAAAATCAGGCAAGGGAATGATAACATATGAAATTTATGATGGAACAGGAACTATTACATGTAAATCATTTGCCAAAGACATACAAGAAGGAAATGAAATAGCACAAAAAATCAAACAAGCAAAAACAATCAAACTTACAGGAAAAGCAAATTTAGATACATATTTGGGAGATGTTTCTATAATTGCAAATACAATTATAGAAACAGATAGTGATGTTCCAGAACTCCCAACAGAAGAAGAAAACACACCACTTATATATGGAAATTCTACAAATATCAAAGAACCAATTATAAAAATAGTAGATTTAGGGGTAGATGACGGAAAAGTAAGTATTAAGGGAGAAGTTATTGCAGTTGAAGCAAAAGATATAAAAGGTGGTAGAACAATATTAAGTATTGATGTTTATGATGGAACAAGCACAATGACATGTAAGGCATTTGTACAAAAAGATCAGAGTAATAAAATTGTAAAAAGATTACAACAAGCTAAAGGAATTCATTTATCAGGAACAGCACAAATGGATACATTTTCCAATGAATTAACTATTATGGCAAATACAATTATAGAGTCAGAAGGATTGAAAAAAGAGATTAGACAAGATAATAGTGAAATAAAAAGAGTAGAATTGCATATGCATACTCAAATGAGCCAAATGGATGCTATTACATCAGCAACAGATTTAATAAAAAGAGCAATGCAATGGGGAATGAAATCTATAGCTATTACAGACCATGGAGTTGTTCAAGCATTTCCTGAAGCACATAAATTATTAGGTATAGATAATCCAGATATGAAAGTTATTTATGGTGTAGAAGCTTATCTAGCGCCAGATAATACAAAATCTGTTTATAATCCAAAAGGACAAGCATTAGATACAACATATTGTGTATTAGACTTAGAAACAACGGGATTTTCAGCTGTAAATGATAAAATCACAGAAATTGGTGTAATGAAATATAAAGCAGGTGAAGTTATAGAAGAGTTCAGTTGCTTTGTTAATCCTGAAAGGCATATTCCAGAGAGAGTAACTGAGGTTACCCATATTACAGATGATATGGTAATGGATAGTGAAAC
>CANQJY010000030.1 GCA_947624365.1 uncultured Clostridia bacterium | reverse complement strand
CTTCTAGCGTATTTTTATATTTTATCAAAAAAATTTGTGAATCTTTTTGTTCTGTAGATTTTTGTAATTCACTTAGCATAACATATACTTTGTTAATAGAATATTGTTTTTCATCTTTTATTTCTGTTCCGTGTTAGCAATTTTGTAAATTCTTCTATTGCTGATTGCATATCTTTTGAAATTTCATCCCACTTATCATCATCTAATTTACTATATGCACGATATATATTTAATTTTGTTTTTGAAACTACTTTTTCTTGCTCATCTGCAATCTTTTCTGTGAATTTTACGACATTTTCATATACTTTTACTAATTGCATTAATGTATTTGCTTTGTTTTGTTCTTCTATTACTTTAGTTAATGTATCAAATTCTGTATTAAAGTTTAAAATATCTTGATCTTCAATGTCTGTTTGATATAAATCTAAAGTTATTGTTGGAATTGATATATATATACTTTCAATTTCTTTTTTTATTTTATCCCAATCAATTTCTTTATCACTAAGCAAAACTCCTGTTGGTTTTAGTTGATATGTTGTAGTTGTATTTTCCGAACTTTTGTCAGAACTACTGCTACTACTTCCTCCAGATTCTCCATTTTCCGATTCACTACTACTTCCAGAGGTTTCGCTTGAGCTTTCACTTCCACTTGTAGTACTATCTTTGCTATCATTTGAACCACTTTTAGTTTCTTCTCCCATACCACCTTCACCCGATTGTGAACTATCTTCTGTACTTTTTTCACTACTTTTACCTGATGATCCAGGGGTTACCTCACTAATAGAAATTTTATAATTTTCAAATTGAATGTTGTTCATATAATTAAATAATGTCAACATTCTACTTTCAATATAATTAATTTCTGTTTTTGACTTTTCTTTCATCTCTTCTTGTTTAGTTGGATTAGATGACATAACTTGATATGATACGAAAGCAATTGCTAAAACAATAAATATTGCTATAAATATATAGGCAAATGTTCTATATTTTTTCAAATCCTTTACACTCCTTTTTATTTTTTACTAGCATTTCCAATTTTATCAGATTTATACATATTTGCATTTTAATAATTTGTTATAGTATTTGAATTTTTGGGTCATATTATTAATAGAAATTTTGTTAAGGAGATTCTACATCATGACAGTAAATTTGTTTAGTGAAAGTCCTAATCAATTAAATGACTTTTTGAGTCGATTTTATAATACTGATTTTGGATTAGAGAAGAAAAAAAGATGGGAAAAAAAATATGCTAATCCTGTCGAAATTGCTGACATTATTGGCATATATATTGATAATATTGATCTATATAAATTAAATATGTGGATATCGTTGGATAAAGATGTTTATATTCATGTTACGAATGAAAATGGTAATGATATTATAAAATATTTATTTGAACGATTTCCTTATTGATTTTTAACTTTCTATTGCAATTGTAACAGGTCCATCATTTGTTAAGTTTACTTGCATATTTGCGCCAAATATTCCCTTTTGTACTTCTATTTCATAATCTTTACATTGATTGCAAAAATATTCATATAATTCGTTTGCAGTATCTGGCTTTGCAGCTTCTGTAAAAGAAGGTCTATTTCCATCTTTGCAATTGGCATATAAAGTAAATTGCGATATAATTAATAATTTTCCATTTACTTGCTTAATATTTAAATTCATTTTTTCATTTTCATCTTCAAAAACACGCAAATTACATAATTTTTTTGCTAAGTAATTTGCATCTTCTTTTGTATCAGTATGTGTAATCCCCAGTAAAACAAGAAATCCTTTTTCAATTTCTCCGACAATTTTTCCTTCTACTTCTACATTTGCTTTTTTTACTCTTTGTACAACAATTCTCATAATTTCCTCCTTGTTTATTTGGGGACAAACACTATTCTTCTACATCTGATTCGATTTCTACTGTTTTTTCTAGATTATCCTTACTTTCTTCTATTTCTGAATCTATATATTCATCATCTTCTATTTCTTCTTGTGTTTCTGTTCCACTTTCTTCTGGGTCTTGTAGTAATTCTGCTTCCTTTATTGGTTCTTCTTGTTTTTCTCCACATTCTGGACAAAACTTTGCTTCTTTATCAATTTCTGTATGACATTTTTGACATTGTCTTTTATCTTTTAATTCTCTACATTGTTTTAAAATGTCTTCTATTTCTGAGCTCAAAACATCAATTTGTGTACATTCTTCTTCTAACTCTTTTTTTATGTCAATATTTTCTTCTCTGATATGTTTTTCATATACTTTTTTACCAATTTCTTTATAAATATCATTTACTTGATTTTTTAAATCGTTCATTCTTATTTTCAATTTTGCTTCTTTTGCTATTTTACCTGTTTTATCTGCTGTTAATTTGTACGCTTCACTTGCTTTTTTTCCTAATTTATCAAAAAATTCCATTGATAATTCCTCCTTTTTTTCATTTTTAGTATTACTAATATTTTTTATTTTATTCATTTTTTAGTTCATTTCCATTTTCTTTTCTCTTGTCATTAATTTTTGTACTGCTAATTTAGCATCTAGTTTGTTATATATTACATCATATGCTGTATCAATAATTGGTACTTCAATATTATATCTTTTACTTAAAGCATATGCAACATCAATATTTTCTATACTTTCAATTACCATTCCAACTTCTTTTTTTGCTTCTTCCAATGTTTTTCCTTGTCCAATTAATACTCCTGCTTTTCTATTTCTACTATGTTTGCTCAAACAAGTAACAACTAAATCTCCTAGTCCACTTAATCCATAAAAAGTTTCTTTTCTTCCGACCAATTGCTACTCCTAATCGAGAAATTTCTTCTAATCCTCTTGTTATTAATGCCGCAAATGTATTATCTCCAAAGCCTATACCTGCTGTAACTCCAGCACAAAATGCGATAATATTTTTTAAAGCTCCTCCTAATTCAACACCTTTTACATCTGTTGATGTATAAACTCTCATATGAGGGCACATAAATGCTTCTTGAACTTCCTCTCTTACTTGTTTATCTAAAGATGCAACAACAAGTAAAGTCGGTAAAGCAATGGATACTTCTTCTGCATGACTTGGTCCTGATAAAACACCAACTTTTACTTCTGGCATTTCTTCTGTAATAACTTCATCTAATGTTTTCATTGTATCTCTTTCAAATCCTTTTGAACATATAATTACAGGTTTAGTTCCTACATATTGCTTATATTGTTTAAATGTTTCTCTTGTGAATTTTGATGGTGTAACATGTAATATAAAATCTGTATCTCTAATAACTTCTTCAAAATTTGTTGAGCATACAATATTTTCTGGTATTTTTAAATCAGGTAAAAATTTACATCTTCTTTCATTATTAATTAAATCTCTTTCTTCTTCTAAAAATGACCATATTTTTATTTTGTGTCCATTATTTGCTAAATGAGTTGCTAATGCAACACCCCAGCTACCACTTCCTATAATAGCAATTTGTTTCATATGTTCCTCCTTCTATTGATTTATCCAGTGTCCATTTTGGGACGGTCCTTTTTTGGACGTTTTATATTAGATTTGTAAGTATATATCTCAAAATATGTAAAATGTCCAAAAAAGGACCGTCCCAAAATGGACACTGGAGTTATTTAAATGAAATTTTATTTTCTGTTCCGTTTAACATCCTTTGAATATTATTTCTGTGGTTAAATAGCACAATGATTGCTAATATAATACTATATATAAAATATCCACTTCCTTCTGATACAATAAAATTTTCATTAATAAATAAGGTTAGTATAGGATATAGCACTGCAGCTGCGCATGAACCTAATGATACCATTTGTGTTAATGCCATTAGTACTAATGCAAATACTAAGCAAATTAATCCTATTTGCCAGTTTGTCATTAATAATATTCCTAGTGATGTAGCCACTCCTTTTCCACCTTTAAATCCAAAAAATATTGGAAAAGTATGTCCTAATACAACAGCAATTCCTGCAATTTGTACCAATATTGATTTGTTTTCTATATTTCCTATTAATCCAATTGCAATTGCAATTAAAATAGCAACTACACCTTTTAATATATCACAAACTAAAGTTATAAATGCAGCTTTTTTTCCAACTGAACGTAACATATTTGTTGTTCCTGCATTCCCACTGCCTTTTTCTCTAACATCAAATCCAGCCATTTTTTTACTTAAAATAACCGAAAAATTAACACTTCCAATTAAGTAAGCAATAATTGCCATAATGACCTCTACTACCATACCTTATCCTCCTTTTCATTTTTTTCTCTTGCAATAATTCTTACAGGTGTTCCCTGCATCCCAAATTCTTTTCTAAATTGATTAATTAAATATCTCTCATAAGAAAAGTGAAATAAATCCTTGTTATTTACAAATATCACAAATGTTGGTGGTTTTGTTGATGCTTGTGTACCATAAAAAATTTTAAGGCGCTTTCCTTTATCTGTTGGTGGTTGTACAAGGGCAATTGCCTCATTAATTACTTGATTTAATATTGAGGTAGATATTCTCATAGAATTTTGTTTAGCAACATCATTTATCATATCAAATAATTTTTCAACTCTTTGACCTGTTTTAGCTGATATAAAAATAATTGGGGCATATGTTAAATATGATAATTTTGCATATACTTCTTTTTTATATTTTTCTAAAGTTCCTGTTCCCTTTTCAATTTCGTCCCATTTATTTACAACAATAATAATGCCTTTTCCTGCTTCATGAGCTTCTCCTGCTACTTTAGTATCTTGTTCTGTAACTCCCTCATTTGCATCTATCATAATTAAACATACATCCGCTCTCTCAACAGCAAGTAAGCTTCTCATAACACTATATTTTTCTATTTTTTCATTTACCTTACTTTTTCTTCTAATCCCTGCTGTATCAATAAATATATATTTTCCTTTTTCATTTTCAAATTTGCTATCTATTGCATCTCTTGTTGTTCCTGCAATATTACTTACAATGCTTCTATTTTCTCCTAATATCTTGTTTATTAGAGATGATTTTCCAACATTTGGTTTTCCTATAACTGCTATTTTAATAACATCATCATCATTGTCATCATCTTTTTTTTCAGGGAAATGTTCATAAACTGCGTCTAAGACATCACCTATTCCAATTGCATGGCTTGCAGATATAGCATATGGATCACCAATGCCAAGGTTATAGAACTCATATATTTCTTGTTTGTCTTTATTGTAATTGTCAGCCTTATTACAAACAAGAACAATTGGCTTTTTTGATTTTTTTAACATTAGGGCTATTTCTTTATCACTTGCAGTTACTCCTTGCCTAATGTCTGTAACAAATAAAATAACATCTGCCATATTAATTGCAAGATTTGCTTGTTCTCTCATTTGTGATAAAATTATATCTTCTGAATCTGGCTCTATTCCACCAGTATCGATTAGTGTAAAATCTCTGCCTCTCCAATTAGTTTCTGCATAAATTCTATCTCTTGTAACACCTGGTGTATCTTCTACTATTGAAATTCTACTTCCTGCTAAATAATTGAAAAAGGTTGATTTGCCAACATTTGGTTTCCCTATAATTGCAACTATTGGTTTTGACATTTTTTTGTTCCTTTCTTTTTTCTGTATCCATTTTACTAAAAAAAGAAAAAAATAGCAAGTTATTCTCGCTATTTTATTGCAATATGTATATTCTCTATATTAGCTTTTAATTCTCTTGCTAAAATATTTTGTATCTGAGAAATTTCCTCTTGTTTCAATTCGTCTGTTCCAATTATTGCACTCACACTATCTCCATTAACAAAAATCACATTATTAGGGAACCCTTTTGTATTAATCAAATTTTCTGCTATCATAATACTATTTTTTATATCATTTATTTTTTTAATTTCTTCACTAGCAGATTCTTTTTGAGTTTCTAAAGAATTAATTCCATTTAAAACCTTTTCATAAGTTTCTATCATTTGAGAATACATAGTATCTCTTTCTAATTTTGATTTTGTAAAATAATCATCGTTTACTGAAGAATTCGTTATTTCTGTTGTTTCTTCTACAGCATTTTCAGTTGTTGTATTTTGTATTGATGTATCAACTGTATTACTGTTTACCAACTGTGCATCCCCTATATTTCTTGATGATGTTTCAATTGTTTGATTTTGCTTATTTTCTACATTAGTATAATTTAAATATCCTGCAACTACTAGCATCAAAGCAATTACATAAATTAACATTTGATTTTTTTTGAAAAAATTCATTACAATTACCTCCATTATAAAATAATTATTTCATTTCAAAAACTTGAATTTTATGTGTTGCTAAACCTGTTACTGCTTCTACTGCTTGTATAATACTTGTTTTTGTTTCGATATTGTTTGCACCTTCAGCTGTAATTATTGCACCTTCTATTTTTGGTTCTATTACCTTTTTTGTCATAGGTGTTTTTTGTCCGTTATTTTCTTGATAAATAATATCCTTTTGAGTATCTGTTTCTTCAATTTTTCTAACACCACCTGATGTATCAGTTTCTTCTGTTGTGCTACTTTTTGAATTTTCATTATACATAGCTACTACCTCACTGGATTCTGAATAATTTATAAAAACTTTTACTGCTCCTACTCCTTGCATTTGAGTTAAAATATTTTCTAATTTTTCTGATAAGTCTACTGGTATTGTTTCTGTATTTTCTGCAGTACCAGCAAGTTTTTTTCCAGTATTAGTTTCATTTATATTATCATTATTTGTACTGGATTTATCATTCCAGATAAAGTTTATAGCAACAATAGTAATAATTAATATGACTACAAAAAATACTAGATTTTCAATTTTCTTTTTGCTATTTCCATCTTCACTATTTTTAAATAATTTGTCTAATTTATCTTTAAACATTTTTCATTCACCTCGTATTCTTCTATTAATATCTTTTTTATTTTATTAATGTCTGCTGTACTTATAGATTTAGTTTGGTTTTGGCTATTTTCTTTTTTACTTTTAGTAACTTCTATTTCTTTAATTTTTTGAATTTCATCTACTAAAGTATTCTCTATACTTTTTTCTTCTGTTTCTTCAGGTAAATCTTCTTTTTTCTGAATTTTTAGAATTATTTTTTCTATTTCTGTTTCATCAGCCATTCTTAAAACTACTTGACAATCATCCACAATAAAACCCGTATTTTCTATTTTTTTAGTAATATCTTTTTCTAGTTCTTCTTCACCTATTTGCTTTAATCGTTTATCCATAGAAGTTTGATTTACTGGCTCTGTTGTTACAATTTGACTTTGTGTATTTTCAATAATTTCATTTACATTTATTGATATATCTTGTCCTACTAGTGGTGATAAAATATTGAATAAAATATATAATCCCATAACTACTTTTATATATTGTTTTAACTTTTGGTTTGGTAATAACATTTCAAATAAAGATACTACAATAACTGCTAAAGTAATGTTTTTTGCCCACATACTAATATTTTCTATCATAAAAACTCCTTTATCTATACATCATCCCACTATTTGATATTTTTATTACTAATGTTGTTCCAATTATAACCATTACAGATATAGAGCATAAAATTGCAAGTAAAATTTTAAATATGTCACCAATTTCTTCTAGTAGTTTAACAATTTTTGTATCGGCAATCGGCTCACAAATCCCTGCCAGGAGCTTATAACATGTCATTAGAACCGCAATTTTTACAATTGGCAAAATGCAAATACCTATAATTATGATAACTCCAATAACTCCAATTGCATTTTTTAAAATAAGCCCGCATCCTAAAACTGTATCAACAACATCTCCTAAAATTTTGCCAACGATTGGTATACTACTACTTACAATTGCTTTCGTTGTTTTAGCTGTAATACCATCAACTCCACTTGACAATGTTCCTTCTAAAGAAATAACTCCAACAAATATTGTAAGTATAACTCCTAATATAAGCACAATTCCTGAACGAAATGTTTTAGTTAGTTTTTCAATTTGAACTTTATCTCCAATTTTTGATACAATGCTTAATGTTGCAACAATTAATGTTATTGGAATTAAGATAGTTTGTATTAAATTACCAATAAAATTAATCATAAAAAGAATTATTGGCTCTAATACGCTACTAGTTGTAATGCTACCTGTATAAAGCATAAGGCTAATTAAAATTGGTATTAATGAATTCATAAATCCAACTAAATTATTACTAGTTTCTTTAACAAGTTCAATTATATCTGAAAAATTAGTCATGATAACAGTTACAATGGCAATATATTGAACATAATAAATAATATTTGATAAACTATCATTTTCTAAATTTTCGCTTACAGATTTTAAAATACTATGTATTAAAACAATAACTAAAATGCTTACTAAGCTTTTAATTCCTGCTTGTACTTCTGTTCCCAATAAACTTAAAATTTTTGAATATATTTGTTTATTATCAATTTCTCCCTTTATAGCCGAATTAAATATATCATTAATATCAATTTCATTGAAAAATTCACCAGAATACTTTTTTGAATTTTCAATAAAACTAGTTATTCCAAAAGTTTCTTCTTGTTCTTGTATCAGTTCATCTTGTGTTGTTTCGGCAAATACATTATATGCTTTTCCTATTAAAAGAAATAGTAGAATAATAATAAATAATATCTTTTGTTTTTTCACATCGGTATATCCTCCGTTTATGGTAATATTTTTAATATGATTTCTAATAGACTTGAAATAATTGGAATTGACATTGAAATAATAATCATTTTAGTTCCAATTTCAATCTTACTTGCTACGGCTGATTCTCCTGAATCTTTGCAAATGCTAATAGCAAATTCTGATAAAAATGCAATTCCTGTTATCTTTAATAAAATACTAATAAATTGATTATTTATATTTGCCTTATTGGATATTGATTGTATTAATTGAATAATTCCTGTTAATCTGTCCATCACAAATAGCAAAATAAGCATTCCTGTTAATATACTAATATATATAGCATATTCTGGCTTATATTGTTTTAGTAATATAATAATAATCAAACCAATTAATCCAATTGAAATGATTTTTACGATTTCCATTGCTACCTCCTACAGATTAAATAAGGTCCTAACTGTGTCAAATAATCCACTAATTTCTTTGATTACCATAGATAAAACAATTACTAATCCTGCTAAAGTTGTCATCATTGCTTGATCTTCACGTCCTGCTCTAACTAAGACCTGATGTAATACAGCAACAAGAATTCCAATAGCTGCTATTTTAAATAATAAATTAATATCCATTATAAATTCCTTTCTTAAATTAACATTATAACTATTCCTAATCCAATAATTGTTCCTAATTTTTGATATAGTTTTTCATTTTTTTGTTTTTCTTCTTCAGCTTGTTTTATTTGTGTATCTAAAAAATCTTGTGTTAGCTCAATTTGGCTAATTTGACCTTCTAAATCTGATGTTCCTAGTAATTTTGATAAATTTTTTAATACACTTATATCTTCTTGCTTCATATTTGTAGTAGTATTTTCTAGGGCATATTCCCATGCATTACTTGCAGATCCTGTCTGTAATTTTTCTTTTGCTTTTTTAAATAAATTAGCTACATTGGATTTTTCAGCTTCTAAACTAATTTCATCAAAAATTTCTCCAATAGGCGCATATGTAAATTTAATTTTTGTTTTAAATATATTTAGTGCATTTTTTATTTCTTCTAATTCTATTAATCTAAGTTTATATTTTTGTGAGATTGTTTTTCCAATTAAACTTATTGCAATAAATACAAGAAATAGTAAAATGTATTTTATAATTTGCATATTATTAATTCCTTTCTATAAAAATATAATTTTTTCTACCCAATGATTTTCAATTAATTCAGAAATTTCACTGTTTGCTTTTATATCTTTCATTTCATTTCCATGCATAGTAAATATTCCTTTTACACCAGAACATAAAGCATATTTAATAGCTGTGACATCTTGTCTTGTTCCTATTTCGTCACATGCAACAACTTCTGGTGCCATTGATCTAATTAACATTTGCAGTCCTTGTGTTTTTGATACATTTTCAATTACATCTGTTCTAATTCCAATATCATTTTGTGGGACTCCCCTGTATGTTGCCGCGATTTCTCCTCTCTCATCTACTAAGCCACAGGTTTTCCCTCTGAAATTCATTTGCGGAATTCCATTACTTATGTTTCTAATTAAGTCTCTTAATATTGTTGTTTTTCCTTTACCTGGTGGAGATACAATTAGTGTAGTAAAAATTGTATTATGTTCTTTGTTAATAACATCTTTTAATATTTTATTGCTACATCCTTTTATTTCTCTAGCTATTCTAAAATTAAGACTAGAAATATTTTTCACATTTATAATGTTTCCATTTTCTATAACACAGGTTCCTGTAATTCCTACTCTATGTCCCCCAAAAATTGTGATATATCCTTGACATATTTGATTTTTATATGCATAAATTGAATTCTCACACAATTTTTCTAATATGTACAATATTTCAGATTCTGTTATGTTGTATTGAATAATAATGTCTAAATCCTTTAATTTTATTATGATAGGTCTATTGTTACGAATTCTAATTTCTATCGCATTTTCTTCTAGTTTAGTATTTGGATTTTGATTAATAGTTTCTTGTATTAATATATAGATGTTGTTCGGAAAATATTTTAAAATATCTTTCAATTATATCCCTTCTTAAAATAGCTTGTCTTTTATTTTGGTAAAAAATAAAAGACATATAAATATATCTCTATATTATATGTCTTTATTTTTTATTTAGAACTACTTTTAAATTTCTTGTATTTCTATTTCATTAA
>CANQJY010000029.1 GCA_947624365.1 uncultured Clostridia bacterium | reverse complement strand
CGTTGGGATGAAGTTTCAGGAAAAACTTTTTCAATGAGAGATAAAGAAGATGCACAAGATTACCGCTATTTTCCAGAGCCAGATCTAGTTGCAATTAAATTATCTGATGAATATATTGAAAATATAAAAAAACAACTACCAGAATTGCCAGAAAGTAGAAAAAAACGTTACTTAGAAGAATATCATTTGACAGAAAAAGATGCAAATATAATTTCTAGTTCAAAATATTTAGCTGATTTATTTGAAGAAGCAAGCAAAATATGTAATAATGCAAAAGCAGTAAATAATTGGATAATATCAGACATTTCAAGAATTTTGAATGAAACAGAAATGGAACCAATTGAAATTCCATTTGATAGTAAACAATTAGGCAAATTAGTATTATTAATTGATAATGGAACAATTAGTTCTAGTATAGCAAAAAAAGTTTTAGTAGAATTGTTTGAAAATCCAAGAGACCCAGAAGAGATTATAAAAGAAAAAGGCTGGATACAAATTTCAGATGAAAATACTATTAAAGAAGTAGTTAAAAAGGTATTGTCAGAAAACCCACAATCAATTGCAGATTATAAAGCAGGAAAGGATAAGGCATTAGGATTTTTAGTAGGACAAGCTATGAAACAAACAAAAGGACAAGCAAATCCACAAATGTTAAATAAAATGTTTTTAGAAGAAATAAAAAAATAAAATTAAAAAAGAATTTGAGTTAAATCAAATTCTTTTTTAATGAATCTACAACAATTCCACATATTAAAAATTCAATAGAAAAAAGCAAACTTATTTTAAATAAAGCAATTCCAATTTCAAAAAATAGTGGATTAGAAAAACCAAAATCATATGTAAGTAAGAAAATTAATGAAATGATACAAAGCATAAAGCAAAATTTAACACCATTTTTGATAATTGTTTTAGTTTGTTTTTCTAAACTTTGAAATGTATTCTTTAATTTATCTATCATTTGTATCACCTATTTAATCGTAACATGTTTTGTAAAGAAAAACAATGGAAATTCTAGGTAACAGAACGAGAAAATTGCAAAAATCTACATAATATGGTATAATATATGTAGATGCAGAGCATTTGGTGGGCGGAAAGGTGGCTTTATGAAAATAATAAAAATTTATCTGCTTAAAACGCAAATAAGAATAACATTTCCATCTGAGGAACAACGGAAAGAGTTTCAGGAAAGGCTTATAGAAGCTTTTTCCAATGAAACCCGACTTCTGGGGACGGAAGGAAGGAAGAAATTCTTCTACGTCCGGTTAGAAGTTATAACAAACAGTGAAATTGGAGCAATGTTTAGATTGCTCCAGGAAATGGGGTACGAAAGTGATGAGTAACAACTCGTTGCCCATGTAACTTGTAGGTAGCAACAAAGCCCACCGAAAAGACCTGTGGTAATCACAGGTCTTTTTCCATATATTTTATGCCATAGCAGCATTTAATTTTTTTGATAAATTAGATTTTTTTCTAGCAGCAGTATTTTTTACAATAACACCCTTTGTACAAGCTTGATCTATTTTTTTTGTAGCTTCAGAAAATAATTTTTTAGCTTCATCCATATTTCCGGCTTCTAATGCTTGCTCAAAATTTTTAATTGCTGATTTATATCCAGATTTTATCATATTATTTCTTAAAGTTTTTTTCTCTATTACTTTAACTCTCTTTTTAGCTGATTTAATATTTGGCATGTTTAGCACCTCCCATTCGTCTAAATTACACTATAACATATGATATTCTAACACATTTTTTTTGTTTTGGCAAGTATTTACAGAAAATTCATTGAAATTTTAATTACGTATTGTCAATCAGTTTAATTTATGATATATTGTACATGATAAAAAACGAATGGAGTGATAAACATGATAGCAATTGGAAGCGACCATGGAGGGTACAAACTAAAAGAAGAAATCAAGAAATATTTAGACGAAAATGGAATTGAATACAAAGATTATGGAACATATGATGAAGAAAGAACAGATTACCCAATTTATGGAAAGAAAGTAGCAGAAGCAGTATCAAAAAAAGAAGCAGATCAAGGAATATTAGTCTGCCGTTCAGGCTGTGGGATGACAGTTGTTGCAAACAAATTTAAAGGAGTAAGAGCAGCAACAGCATATAATGAAATAGCAGCAAAATTAGGAAAAGCAGATGACGACATAAATGTATTAACAATTGGATCAGACTATGTAACAGTAAGTGAAGCAATCGCTGTAATAAGAAACTGGATAGGAGCAGAATTTAAAGGCGGAAGATATGCAGAAAGACTAAAATTAATAGAAGAAATTGAAAATGAAAATATGAAATAGGTATGGAGGAATTTACATGTGGGGAGATATTGCTATAGCTTTTATACTTGCATTTGTAATTGCATTTGTTGCAACACCATATACAATAAAATTAGCAAAAAAAGTAGGAGCAGTAGACATACCAAAAGATGAAAGAAGAACACACAAAAGGGCAATACCTAAATTTGGTGGCCCAGCTGTTATTTTGGGATTTCTGGTTTCAACAATTTATTTACTTATTGTAATGTCAATGGAAAATACCATTAATCTAACAGGTGTAGAACAATATGGAAAAAAGCTATTAGGATTTTTAATAGGAATAGGGATAATATCCATATTTTGTGTAGTAGATGATATAAAAACAATAAAACCACTTACAAAATTATTAGGTCAATTAATTGCGACAATTGTTATTATTGTAGCAGGAATTAGAATAGAGGGAGTTACATTACCATTCTTGAATTTTCCACAAGTTCATGAAATAACATCTATTATCATAACAATTGCTTGGGTAATAATTGTAACAAATGCTATTAACCTAATTGATGGATTAGATGGACTATCATCAGGTATATCAGTTATATCATCTGTTTCACTATTAATTATATTTGTACTAAATGGCTCATCAATGTTATCAATTGTATTAATTACTGCACTAGCAGGTGCTTTAGTAGGTTTCCTACCATATAACTTTTCACCTGCAAAAACTTTTATTGGTGATACAGGCACAAACTTTTTAGGATTTTCTTTAGCAGTTATATCTATTTTAGGATCAGCAAAAACTTATACAGCAGCAGTTATTGTTCTACCATTAATTGTTTTAGGTTTACCAATATTTGATACATTTGTAGCAATTATTAGACGATTAATAAAAGGAAAATCAATTAAAGCAGTATTTAAAGCAGATAAAGGGCATATACATCATAAACTATTAGCAAAAGGGTATAGCCAAAAACAAGCAGTTATTATATTATATGGTATTAGTGCAATTTTAGGAATTTTTGCAGTAATTATGACAGATAGTGGAATATGGAAAGCATTCTCATTCTTATTTATTGTAATAATTGCTATAATTGCAGGATATAAAAATTTTGCACCTGAAAAAACAGGAAAAGAGAGTTATGAATGTTTGCAATGTAGATATATATATAGTCCTAAAATAGGGAATGAAAAGGCAGGTATTAAGCCAGGAACAGAGTTTGATGATTTGCCAGATACGTGGGTATGCCCTGTTTGTGGAGAAAGTAAAGATATGTTTCAATTGCATCCAGAAAATTGAGAGAGAGGTGTTAGTAAATGTACGTATGTATGGCATGTGGGTATGTATATGACCCAGAAAAAGGAGATCCAGATAGTGGAATAGCTCCAGGAACAGCATTTGAAGATATACCAGATACATGGGTATGCCCTATCTGTGGTGTATCAAAAGATATGTTTCAAAAACAAGATTAATAAGGAGCGTCCTTACCTAAAAGGGCGCTTCTTCCAAGCAAAGGAATGATAAGAATGAGTGACAAAATTATAAAAATGTTAGCATATCAAGGAAGAGTATCTGTTATATGTGCAGAAACAACAAATTTAGTAGAAAAAGCAAGAAAAATACATGATTTAAGTCCAGTTGCAACAGCAGCATTTGGAAGAGTTCTTACAATTGCTAGCATTATGGGAGCAGAAATGAAAAGTGCTAAAGACAAATTGACAATACAAATAAAAGCAAATGGACCAGCAGGAATGATAGTTGTAACAGCTAATAATTTTCCAAAAGTAAAAGGATATGTAGCAAATCCAAGAATTGATATTCCATTAAATGAAGATGGAAAATTAGATGTTGCACAAGCAATTGGAAATGAAGGATATATCAATGTTGTAAAAGATATGGGATTAAAAGAGCCATATGTAGGAATTTGTCCTATTGTATCAGGAGAAATTGCAGAAGATTTTGCAGAATATTTTGCAAAATCAGAACAAAAAAATACAGCAGTAGCATTAGGAGTGCTTGTAAATAAAAATGGTGTAAAATCAGCAGGGGGATATGTAATTACTCCAATGCCAGATGCTACACAAGAGGATATTACAAATTTAGAACAACATATATTTCAAGCAGGAGCTATTTCAAAAATGTTGGACCAAAATCTTACATTACAAGAAATTGGCAAAAAGGTTACAGGAGATGAAAACATACAAGTTATTGAACAACAAATAGAGCCGATGTATGAATGTGATTGCTCTAAACAACATATGGAAAATGGACTTTTAACAATGGGAAAAGAAGAATTGCAATCAATAATAGAAGAAGATGGCAAAGCAGAGCTTACATGTCACTTCTGCAACAAAAAATATGAATTCACAAAAGAAGAATTGCAAGCAATAGTTGACAAGATAGATAAAGAGGAATATAATACGAACGGGTAGAAAGAGGAGTGAATAATAATGAATGAAAAAACATATGTATTTGGACATAAAAATCCAGACACAGATTCAATTTGTTCTAGTATGGTAGAAGAAATTTTAGACCATAAAAACGGTTGGAACCAAGTAGAGGCAAGAAGATTAGGAAATATTAATAAAGAAACACAATATGTATTAGATTATTTAGGATTAGAAGCACCAAAACTATTAGAAAAAGTAGAAGAGGGGCAAGAAGTACTTTTAGTAGACCATAATGAATTTTCACAAAGTGTAGAAGGAATTGAAAATGCAAAAATTTTAGGAGTTACAGACCATCACAGAATAGCAGATTTTAAAACAGAAGCGCCTTTATATTATACTGCAAAACCATATGGATGTACTTCAACTATTTTATTTGAAGAATTCAAAATATGTGGACAGCCAGTTGAGAAAACAGAAGCAATGCTAATGTTAAGTGCAATTATTTCAGATACTTTATTATTAAAATCACCAACAACTACAGAATATGATAAAAAAGCATTAGCAGAATTAGCAAAAATAGCAGAAATTGATGCTAATATATATGGAATTGAAATGTTAAAAGCAGGAACAGATTTAGATGATTTTTCTGAAGAAGAATTAATAAATTTAGATGCAAAAAAAAGTGAAAAAGGAAATAAAAAATTTGTTATTGCACAAGTAAATACTGTTAGTATTGAAGATGTACTAAATAGAAAAGAAGGAATTGAAAAAGCAATTTGGAAAGAAATCGAAAATAATAACTTACAATTATTTATTTTTGCAATAACTGATATTTTAAATAGTAATACGCAAATTATAGCATTAGGAGAAGACACAGCAGTTGTTGAAAAAGGATTTGAGAAAAAATTAGAAGACAATATGGCATTTTTAGAAGGAGTTGTATCTAGAAAAAAACAAATCTTACCAATTGTAGACAAAAACATGTAAAAAAAGGAGATTTTAAGGATATTTTCCAAAAAATGAGAGTAAACGAAATTTAATATCTGTTTTTAAGTGTTGACTTTTGCTTAAAAAAATTATATACTAAAAAACGTGCAGTTAAAAAAAGCAATATAAATGGATAAGGAGTTTTAGAAATGAAAATGAAATTAAATATAAAAAACGTGCTAGTACTCAGTATTTTAGCAGTTATGATGACATCAATTAGCTTGTTTTTTATGAATGCTAGTTTTGCTGCTAATACAGCAACAATTGCAGTAGAAACAGCAAATATTAGAGAAAGTGCCGATACAAATTCTACGATTTTAGATTTAGCAAATAAAGGTGATACAGTAGAAGTCTTAGAAACAGAAGGTGAATGGTACAAAATAAAATATAAAAATATAGTAGGATATTTAAGAAAAGACTTATTAGAAGTAGAAGGTGAAGAACCTGAAAATCAAAATACAACAAATACAGCAAGCACAGAAAATAAATCAGAAGAACAAACAAGCCAAGTGACAGAAAACACAACTACAACAAGTGTAGAACCAACACAAGAAACAGATATGATAGGCAAATGCAAATTGACAGAAGACACAATATTAAAAGTAATACCATTAATTCATTCAATAGACATAGAAAAAATTAATAAGGATACAGAAGTAGAAGTTTTAAGTACAATGAATAAATGGGCTTGCATTAAAACAGAAAATAAACAAGGTTGGGTTATATTAGAAAAACTAGAAAAAATAGAAGAGGAAAAACCAGCTGAAACAGCATTACAAACTGCAAAAACAATGTATGCAAATGCTGAAACAGTTAATGTAAGAAGTGAACCTACTCAAAATTCTGAAATTGTTACAAAAATAGCAATCAATACTCAAGTACAAGTTATAGCAGAAAAAGATGGATGGAATCAAGTTAATGTATCTGGTAAACAAGGATATATTTTAGCATCACTTTTATCAGATAAAAAACAAGAGACATCAAGAGGTACAACGCAAGCAAGAACAGCAACAAATAAAACAACAACACAAAAAACAACAACAGCAAATACAAGCACAACACAAAAATCAACAACAACTACAACTACAGCAGCTACAACTTCAAATGCCAGTGTAGCTAGTTCATCAACAGGAGCAAGTATTGTTGAATATGCAAAACAATTTATTGGTGTTAAATACACATATGGAGGTTCATCTCCTTCATCAGGATTTGACTGTTCAGGTTTTACATCATATGTGTTTAAACACTTTGGTATATCATTGCCACGTACATCAGGAGGTCAAGCAACTGTAGGAACAGCAGTTTCTAGAGCAAATTTACAACCAGGAGATTTAGTTATTTATAGTGGGCATGTTGCAATCTATGTTGGAGGAGGAAATGTTATACATTCACCAAAACCAGGAAAAACAGTATGTATAACATCAATCAACAATGCTGCTAGAGGTTTCTCTTGCGGAAGAAGAGTGGTTTAAGACTTACACTAAAAGGAGAAAAAATTGAAAAGACCAATTGTAATTATTGCGATTGGATATATAATAGGTATATTATGGGGACTATACTTACAATTTAGTATAGTTCCTTTTTATATATTAATAATTATTATCTATCATATATTAAGTTGCATTTCATATAAAAGAAGACCAATCGTATGGAATTATTTTCGCTATATAAGATACATTAAGTTATATATCAACAAACGAGTTATGATTATATTTATATTATCATCTATAATTTCAAATTTTGCTATATTATATCAACAAAATCAATATGACAAAATTCAAAGTCAATTGGAAAAGCAAACTCTAGTAAATATAATAGGAAAAATAACAAGTGACCACATTGAAAAGCAATATAAAACACAGTATCAATTAAAAATAGCAAAAAATAAATATATCAATATTCAAATTGAAAAATCAAAAGATAAATTAGAATATGGGCAAACGGTTAGAATATCAGGAAAATTTCAAATACCAGAAGAAAGTAGAAATTATAATGGCTTTAATTATAATCAATATCTAAAAACACAAAAAACAGTTGGAACTGTTAATGTAAATAATATTGAAAAACTAGAACAAAATGAAAATACAATAGAATTTATAAACAAACAAGCAAATAAAATATCTAATTTATTAAAAAAAAGAATTCAGGAAGCTATTCCAGAAAAAGAAATTTCAGGAATTTTAATTGCTATACTATTAGGTGATACAAATTATATACCAGAAGATATTATGCAAAACTTTAGAACAGCGAATATATCACATGTATTAGCAATTTCTGGTATGCATATATCTTATTTAATAATATTATCAATGTTTATAGCAACAAAATGTTTAGGAAAAAGAAAAGCATATTGTTTCACAATATTAATATTAGTAAGTTATGCATTTATTACAGGCTTTTCACCATCTATTACAAGAGCAATTATAATGGGAATTCTTGTTATGGTGTCTAAAATTATTTATGCAAATAGTGATACTTTAACTAATATAGGAATTGCTGTATTATGCATATTAATAGCAAATCCATACACAATTTTAGATATAGGATTTCAATTATCTTTTGGAGGAACACTGGGAATTATTTTATTTAAAGATAAGATAAAAAGTGTTACACTATCAGCACAAATAATAATCTTACCAATTAGTATATTTCATTTTAATACTTTTAATCCATATTTTATATTTAGTAATTTGTTAATAGGATTAGTTATTAAACCAATTATGATATGTAGTTTTATTTTCATTATATTATTATTTATTAATTTTCAAATAGCAAAAATGCTGACTATTATTCCCCAAATAAGCATAAGAATATTATTATTAATATCGCAAGTGTCTAAACTTCCATATGCAAATATTTATATTGCAACACCTAGAATATGGCAGATTATATTATATTTTATTGTTATCATATTTATAATTATAATTCAAAAAATTTATTTTTCTAAAGAGAATACTGTAACACAAAAACGTTTCAAAAATGTTTTTCAATCATATCGATTTTATTTTTTATATCGAAACCCAAAACAAACAAAAATCATAGTAAAAGTAATTATAATAATATTTATAACATTCATTTTATTTGCATTTTTGTATCCCAATAATTTAAAAATTCATTTTGTAGATGTTGGACAAGGTGATTGTACATTTATTGAAACACCTAAAGGAAAAACAATTTTGATTGATGGAGGAGAAGATACAGTATTGCCATATATTTTAGATAGAGGATACACCAATATTGATTTTGTGCTAGTTAGTCATTTTGATTTAGATCATGTTGGAGGAATTTTAAATATTCTACAAGAAATCAAAATAAGTAATGTGATAATAGGCAAACAATTTGAATCTTCAGAAAATTATCAAAAATTTATAAATATTGTAAAAGAAAAAAATATTAAAGTAACTTTAGTACAAGCAGGGGATAGAATTAATATTGAAGACAATATATATTTTGATGTATTATGGCCTAATATGAGTGAAAAAATTAGCGATAATATAATTAATAATAATGCTATGGTATGTAAATTAAATTATATAAATTTTACAGTACTTTTTACAGGTGACATAGAAGAACAGGCAGAAAATACTTTAATTCCAAAATATAGAAATAATTTAAGTGCTACAGTTTTAAAAGTAGCACATCATGGTTCAAAATCGTCTTCTACACAACAATTTTTGGATTTAGTTAAGCCTAAAATAGCTTTAATAGGAGTCGGTCAAAATAATAAATTTGGACACCCAAGCAGTGAAGTCTTAGATAGGTTACAAAACTTGCGGAATAAAAGTTTATAGAACAGATGAAATGGGGGAAATAAGTATTCAAGTAAACAGAAAAGGAAAACTAAGTATAAAATCTTCTAAATTTGGTAATAATAGTAAAAAAATGGAGGGGTAAAATTAAGAAATGAATAAAATTATTATTGCTATTATTAGTATTATTATCATTATTATAGCTATATTTGGTGGAATTAAGCTATTTGAAACAATAAATAATAATCAAGTATCAAATCAAATACAATATCAAACAGAAACATCGGAAGTAATTGAAGACGAATGTACAGAAGAATGGGAAGAGTTAAATAATAAAAATACTCTTAATTTACAAGCAAATACACAAGAACAAATTCAATTATCACCTAATTGCAGTTTTACATTTCAAACACATTACGAGGAATGCGGACATACAAGCAGGCAATATAATAATATACCAACGCAATTAGTAAATAAAACAAAAGAAGAAATACAGCAATTATATAATGATTGGGAGATTACTACATTTACAAGTAATGAAGTAGTATTAGATAAAAATATGGAAGGAGAATGTGGAGAACATTATGTATTAAGAGAAGTAGCAGGAAAAATTGTTATATATGTTATGAAAAACAACACAGAAGAAGAATATCAAAAAACAGAAATTTCTACAGATTATTTGACAGAAACAGATAAAATAACTATAAGAGAAGGGCTAAAAGTATATGGAAAAGAAAATTTAAATCAAGCAATTGAAGATTTTGAATAAGCAAAAAAATCAATAACAAGCATTAGTAAAATCAGTTAATTTTGCAGATATTGTCTGCCGAATTGGAAAGAAGGTAAAAATGTCAAATGAATTAATTAGTAAAGATGAAATTACAAATGAATTAGTAAATGAAATAAAAGATTTGATAATAAATGCTAGGAATAAAGTAGCACAACAAGTTAATGAAACACTTGTTGATACTTATTGGAATATAGGAAAAGTAATAGTGGAAAAAGAGCAATCGGGACAATTAAAAGCTGAATATGGAAAAGCTATTCTACTAAATGTATCGAAAAGATTATCAAAAGAAATTGGAAAAGGATTCTCAAAAAGCAATTTATTTAATATGAGAAGATTTTATCTAATGTATTCCAAAATTCCAGACACATCTGGAATTTTGGGTTGGTCACATTATTGTGAGTTAATATCAATAAAAGAAGATACAAAAAGGCATTTTTATGAAAAAGAAACAATAAATAGCAGATGGTCAGTTAGAGAATTACAAAGGCAGATAGAAACATCATTATTTGAAAGATTATTGTTATCTGATGGTAAAGCAAATAAAGAAAAAGTATTGCAGTTAGCAAAAGAAGGACAAATACTGAATAAGCCAGAAGATGTGATAAAAGATCCTTATGTTTTTGAATTTTTAGGTGTACCAGAACAAAAACCATTGTTAGAAAAAGATTTAGAATACAAATTGATAAATCATATTGAAAAATTTTTATTAGAATTAGGGAAAGGATTTATGTTTGTAGGTTCACAACAAAGAATTACAATAGGAAATGTTCACTATTATGTAGATATAGTTTTT
>CANQJY010000028.1 GCA_947624365.1 uncultured Clostridia bacterium | reverse complement strand
TCTAATGAAGATATGATAAGAATTATTGGAAAATAATGTATGAGATAATTATCTCGTACAAGGAAGAGAGTACACTGAAAATGTGTACTTTTTTCCTTTTTAAATTATTTTTTAAAACAACTGAATAAAAAACAAATAAAAAACCATCTTAAAAATAGGTGGGGTTTTATGTTTGTTAAAAAAGAAAAATATACTTTGTTAGAAAAAGGAATTGAAAAATTAAATGACACATTAGAAGAAGGAAATATTCATGAACTTTCATATTTATTAGGAAATAAAAAAGAAATGCTAAAACGTAATTTAATTGCAGGAATATTTCGTGGTATTGGAATAGGAATTGGGGTTACATTAATAACAGCAATACTTATATTTGTTATGCAAAAAATTGTAACTCTAAATATACCTATTATAGGAGAATATATTGCTGATATAGTAGAAATTGTAGAAAAAAGCAGATAATTAGTTCATCTTCATTCAAATTGACATAAATTTCCAAATATGATATAATAAAAATGTAATAAGTATTTTGCCAAAAGGGGGACTCATAAAATGGACAATAAAAAGAATAAAAAGAAGATGATATCAATTCCTATTAGTACAAATTGGATAAGACAAGCTTTAAAAGATCCAAAATTTGCAAAAGGATGGATAGAAGAATTATTTAAAATTCCACGAATTTCAAAAGAATGGAAAAAAGCAGTTAAGGCTATTAATAATATGTATAATATATCTATTGATGCAAATAAAATGGTAGAAGCTAATCTAATAATAGTAAGATCTGCAATAAATATAGCAACAGATCAAGAGGATATAGATGTAGAAACTGCTATATGTGAAAATATAAAAACATTTAAAGAATATGCATTAAGTAAAAAGGAAAGACAAGATGCAGTTCAAACAGTTTTTGATATTGAAATATAGAAGTATGGAAATGGAATCCATACTTCTATTTTTTTAAATCTCTAATTTATGAAAAATCTTTTTTCCTTTTTTTAGAATTGCATATCCATTTGCAAAATCATTTTCAGAAAGAACATATTTGCAATCAGTAATTTTTTTATCATTTATACTTACAGCGTTTTGTTCAATTAAAATTCTAGCTTGACCTTTTGAAGGTGCAATTCCTGTGTTTATAAGTGCATCTATAATAGAAATGTTTGTACTTTCTAATTTAGTAGAAGGCATATTTTCAATAGAGCCTTGACCATTAAATAAGGCATTTGATGCTTCTTCAGCCTTTTTAGCTTCTTCTTCACCATGAACTAATTTGGTAATTTCAAAAGCAGCAATTTTTTTAGCTTCATTAATTTTTTCATCTTTAAAACTACTAAGTTTTTTTACTTCATCCATTGGTAAGAAGGTTAGTAAAGATAATACAGTTTCAACACTTTCATCTTCAATATTTCTCCAATATTGATAAAATTCATAAGGAGAAACACGATTTGCATCTAACCATAAAGCACCTTTTTCAGTTTTTCCCATCTTTTTGCCTTCTTTAGTTGTTAATAATTTAAAAGTAAGACCAAAAGAATCATCTTTTCCTATTTTACGAATTAATTCAACTCCACCAATGATATTTGACCATTGGTCATTTCCACCTATTTCTAATTTACAGCCATATGTATTATATAGATGTAAAAAGTCATAAGATTGCATTAACATATATCCTAATTCAAAGAAAGTTAAACCTGTTTCTAAACGTTGTTTGTAACATTCAGCAGTAAGCATACGATTAATAGAAAATAGGCTTCCAATTTCACGCATAAAATCAATAAGTTTTAAATCTAAAAGCCAATCAGCATTATTTACAATAATAGCACCATTATCACCTTCAAAAGTAACAAATTTTTCAACTTGTTTTTTTATTCCAACTACATTTGCATCAATTTCTTCTCTAGATAACATTTTGCGCATATCAGTTTTGCCAGAAGGGTCACCAATAGAAGCAGTACCACCACCAACTAAAATAATAGGCTTATGACCACATTTTTGCAAATGACTTGCAACCATTAAAGAAACAAAATGCCCAACATGTAGGCTATCTGCTGTAGGATCAATTCCTATATAAAAAGGAATTGATTTTCCATTATTAAAAAGTTCTTCCATTTCTTTTGGATGAGTCATTTGTTCAATATATCCACGTTCTTTTAATATATTTAATGCATTTTGCATGTTTATTTTCACCTTCCTATAAATCAATTTTATCAGACTTTAATGAAATATTGCCTAATTTATCAGAATATTCTCCAAGACCTTCATATCCTAAAAAACGATTTATATTTTTTACGGAAATTCCAGTTTTTCCAGAAATTATATTTATACCACCATCTAAACCATTTTCTTGAATATAATTCTTAAAAGTAGAAAATTCTAAGTTGTCTTTTGTTTCACATTTAGGACAAACGTTTCCTTCTGATAAGTAAAAGTTACCACATCTTGTACATTTATTAAATTCCATGTTTTATTCCTCCTAATTTTTCTTTTGATCATTTAAATCTTGACGATATTGTATCATAAAATTTGAAAAATAGGAAGGGGTTTATCGGAATTTGTCATAAAAAAGTAATTGCCAAATAAACAAACAAATGGTATAATAACAACAAAGCGTCCTTAATAGGGCAGAAGGAGGAAAAAAATGTCAAAGAAAATAACAAATAAAGTAACATGGGTTGGTAAAACAGACTGGGAATTAAAAAAATTTCATGGAGATGAATTTACAACTGTAAATGGATCATCATATAATAGTTATTTGATTAGAGATAAGAAAACAGTTTTAATTGATACAGCATGGTTACCATATGATAAAGAATTTGTAAAAAATTTAAAAGAAGAAATTGATATAACAAAAATAGATGCAATAATTGCATTACATGGAGAAATTGATCATTCAGGAGCATTAGTTGAATTAATGAGAGAAATGCCAAAAAATACACCAATTTATTGTACTGCAAATGGAGTAAAATCAATTAAAGGTCAATACCATAAAGATTGGAATTTCCAAGTTGTAAAAACAGGAGATAAGCTAGAACTAGGAGATAGTACAATAACATTTATAGAAGCTCCAATGCTACATTGGCCAGATACAATGTTTGCATATATGGACAAAGAGAATATCTTATTTAGTAGTGATGGGTTTGGACAACATCTAGCATCAGAATTTTTATATGCAGATGAAATAGACCAAGACCTTTTATACAATGAAGCCATAAAGTATTATGCAAATATTTTAGCACCATTTGGAATGATGGCAATAAAAAAGATAAATGAAATATTAGAACTTAATCTACCAATAAATATGATATGTCCAAGTCATGGACTTATTTGGAGAAAAAATCCAACACAAATTGTAACAAAATATTTAGAATGGGCAAATAATTACCAAGAAAATCAAATTACAATTTTGTATGATACAATGTGGAATGACACAAAAAAGATGGCAGAAGCAATTGCAAAAGGAATACAAAACAAAGATAAAGATGTAAAAATAAAATTATTAAACACAGCTAAAAATGACAAAACAGATGTATTAACAGAAGTATTTAAATCTAAAATGATATTGGTTGGTTCTCCAACAGTGAACAATGGCTATTTACATTCTATTGCAGGTATTTTAGAGATGATAAAAGGAATGAAATTAAAAAATAAAAAAGCAGTCGCTTTTGGAAGCTATGGATGGAGTGGAGAAGCAGTAAAACAAATTACAGAATATTTAAAAAGTTCTGGATTTGAAGTTGTAAATGAAGGATTTAGATGTATGTGGACACCAGATAAAAATATAGAACAAGAATTAATAAAATTTGGAGAAGAACTTGTATGAAAAATATAAAAGATTATAGCTTGGAAGAATTAAAACAAGAAATGCAATCTATTGGAGAAAAACCATTTCGTGCAGAGCAAATTTTTCAATGGCTTTATCAAGAAAAAGTCAAAGACTTTGATGAAATGACAAACTTATCATTAACACTAAGAGAAAAATTAAAACAAGCATACACAATATGTAATTACAATATTCTAAAAAAACAAGAAGCAAAAGATGGAACAAAAAAATATTTATTTGATGTTCTAGATGGTAATGCAATTGAAACTGTTTTAATGAAATATCATCATGGATATAGTATATGTGTATCTTCGCAAATTGGTTGTAAAATGGGATGCAAATTTTGTGCATCTACAGGAATCAATTTTATTAGAAATTTAAGTGCTGGAGAGATTATAGAACAAATTATAGCAGTAGAACAGGATGAAAATATACGTATTTCAAATATAGTTTTTATGGGAATAGGAGAGCCATTAGATAATTATGAAAATGTAGTAAAAGCAATCAGATTGATTAATCATCCAAAAGGATTAAATATTGGAGCACGCCATATTAGTGTATCAACAAGTGGATTAGTTCCTAAAATTTATCAATTAGCAGAAGAAAATATACAATGTACATTATCTATATCATTACATGCAACAACTAATCAAAAAAGAAGCTCTATGATGCCAGTAAATAATAGCTATCCAATTGAAGAATTATTACAGGCTTGTAAAGATTATATTGCAAAAACAAACCGTAGGATTTCATTTGAATATGCTTTGGCAAAAGATAATAATGACAATTTAGAAGATGCTAAACAATTAGTAAAATTATTAAAAGGTATGCTTTGCCATGTAAATTTAATTCCAATTAATCAAATTGAAAATGGAGCATACACTAAGGCAACAAATGAAAATATTATGAAATTCCGAGATTATTTAAATGATCATGGTATTGTTGCAACTATTAGAAGAGAATTAGGGTCTGATATTGAAGCAGCATGTGGACAATTAAGAAGAAAAAATTTGTAATATAAAAGCCATTTTCTATTGCTTTAGAAAATGGTTTTTATAAACTATATTATAAAATAATACAAATCAAACCGCCACTACCTTCATTTACAATACGCTCTAAAGTTTCTTGTAATTTAATTTGAGCATCTTCAGGCATTTTAGAAAGTTTGGTCTGTAAACCTTCATTTACAAGAGAATGTAAACTTTTTCCAAAAATATTAGATTCCCAAATTTTCTTAGGATCACTTTCAAATTCAGATAATAAATAATTAACTAATTCTTCAGACTGCTTTTCAGAGCCAACAATAGGAGAAACTTCTGTTGTTACATTTGTTTTTATCATATGAATTGAAGGTGCAGTAGCTTTTAATTTAACACCAAATCTAGATCCTTGTCTTACCATTTCTGGTTCTGCTAATTCTAATTCATCAATAGAAGGAGTAACAATTCCATAACCTTTTCTATCTACTTCATCTAATGCAAAAGCAATTTTGTCATAACGTTTTTTAGTAGAGGAAAGATTACTTATAATGCTAAACAGATCACCTTCATTTTGTACTTCTACTCCAGTAATTTCAGATAAAATATTATAGAACAATTCTTCTTTTAAATCAATTTTAATATTAACAAAACCAGAACCAAGTTGAATATCTTGAATGTTAGTTCCATCAATAATTTCTGTTTTTGCAATTCTATTTGCACAACTTGAAACATCTTTTAAAACATTAACATTACCAAAAGCATTTTGAATTTCTTCAAGTAACTGAGCCTTTAAAGGATGATTGAAATCTAAACCATCTGTCCATTTAGGAAATTTGATTGCAATACGGTCTACTGGAAATTCATATAAAACTTTAGAAAAAATTGTATTAATATCTTCTAAATTTAAATTTGCACAGTTTAGAGGGATAACACTAGCCTGATATTTTTCAGAAAGTTCTTGTGCTAATTGAATTGTTGCATTTGAATTTGGATCATAAGAATTTAAAATAATTACGAAAGGTTTATTTAAATTTTTTAATTCATTAACAACTCTTTCCTCAGCTTGAACATAATCATCTCTTGGAATATCTGTAATAGTGCCATCTGTTGTCATTAAAATACCAATTGTTGAATGTTCTTCAATAACTTTTTTAGTACCAATTTCAGCAGCTGTTTCAAAAGGCATTTCATCATCAGACCAAGGTGTTTTAACCATTCTTGGCATATCATCTTCTAAATATCCAATTGCATTATCAACTAAATAACCAACACAGTCTACTAATCTAGTTTTAAATTTTAAGTTATTATCTAAAGTAATTTCAACTGCTTCATTTGGAACAAACTTTGGTTCTGTTGTCATAATGGTTTTTCCACCAGCACTTTGTGGCAATTCATCTTTTGCTCGTTCTTTTTTGTAATCATTCTCTATATTGGGAATAACTAATAAATCCATAAAATTTTTAATAAAAGTGGATTTACCAGTTCTAACAGGACCAACCACCCCAACATATATATCCCCATCGGTCCTTTTGGCGATGTCTTCATACAATCTTGTATTTTCCATCTATATACCTCCTTTTAGCACATGTTTGTACAATTGCTTTATTAAAATATATTGGCAATTGTCAAGGGATATGACAAGTTTTAAAAAAAATTTGCAAAATGATAATATTTATGATACAATACGTTCATTAATAATAGCAAAAAATAAAAAATAGAATAAAATACTATAGATATAATTCACTGAGGGGAATGAATAATATGGGAATAGAAAAAACGCAAGAAGTTATCGATTTGCTAGAGAAGAATGGGCAAGAGCACATTATAAAATTTATGCAAACCTTAAATGATGAAGAAAGAGAAAGATTGGAAGATCAAATTTTAACAATTGATTTTCATCAAATACTAGAACTATATGATAATACAAAGAAAAAATTTGAAATAAAAGAAAGTAAAATAGAAGCAATTCAATATTTTGATAAAGAAAAAATTAGTAGTAGTAAAAAAAGTCAACTAGATAGTTTAGGAGAAAAAATAATCACATCACAAAAATATGCAGTTGTAACAATGGCTGGTGGTCAAGGAACTAGGTTAGAACATACTGGCCCAAAAGGAACTTTTAAATTAGATGTATATGGTAAAGGTAAATATCTTTTTGAAATATTAATTGACAATTTAAAAGAAGCTAACAAAAAGTATGGAGTTATAATTCCTTGGTATATAATGACAAGTAAAGAAAATTATGCGGAAACAAAAAATTTCTTAGAAAAACATTCATTTTTTGGATATGACAAAAACCATGTTATATTATTTCAACAAGGTGAATTACCATTAATTGATAAAAATGGAAAATTACTAATTGGAAAGAACAAATTAATAAAATTAGCATCAGATGGTAATGGAGGAACATTTACATCACTAAGAACATCAGGAGCATTAGCAGACATGAAAGAAAGAGGTATTGAATGGGTATTTATTGGTGGTGTGGATAATGTATTATTAAAAATGGCAGATACCACTTTATTAGGATTAGCAATTGAACAAAATGTACAAATTGCATCAAAATCAATTGTAAAGGCAAATCCTCAAGAAAAAGTAGGGGTATTTTGCAAAATGAATGGACATCCAAAAGTTATTGAATATACAGAACTTCCAGAGAAGATGGCAGAAGAAATAGATTCAAATGGAGAACTAAAATATGGAGAATCTCATATAATGTGTAATCTATTTACAATTGAAGCAATTGAAAAAATCAGTAAAGAAACATTAATATATCATCAAGCATTAAAGAAAAATTCATATTTGGATGAATATGGCAAAGAAATAAACCCACAAGATGCAAATTCATACAAATTTGAAGCATTTATATTTGATGCATTCCCTCTTTTTGACGATATAGCAATTTTAAGGGGAAAAAGAGAATTTGACTTTGCACCAGTAAAAAATAAAGAGGGTGTTGATAGTCCAAGGACTGCAAAAGAATTATATGAAAAGTTTTGGAATTAATTAGGGGGAAAATATGGAAGGTTGTAAAATACAAGATTTATATTCAACTGAAAATACAATTGCAAAATCTATTTTTGAAAAACATACATATCCATGGGAAATTTTACCAAAAATACATGACTATATTTTAGAATTAGGAAAAACATTACCAAAAGACCAGTATGACGAAGTAGAAGAAAATGTATGGATAGCAAAGACAGCTATTATTGCAAAAACGTCATATATAAAAGGTCCAGTTATTATTTGTGATAATGCAGAAATTAGACATTGTGCATTTATTAGGGGAAATGCTATTATTGGTAAAAATGCTGTTGTAGGGAATTCTACTGAATTAAAAAATGTAATTTTATTTGATAATGTGCAAGTGCCACACTATAATTATGTAGGAGATTCTATATTGGGGTATAAAGCACATATGGGAGCAGGTTCAATTACGTCAAATGTAAAATCAGACAAAAAGTTAGTAATAATAAAAAATCAACAAACAGGAGAAACAAAAGAAACCAATTTAAAAAAAGTAGGAGCTATGATTGGCGATAATGTAGAAGTTGGATGTGGCAGTATATTAAATCCAGGAAGTATTATTGGAAAAGAAACCAATATTTATCCATTATCATCTGTAAGAGGTGTAATACCAGAAAAAAGTATATATAAAAATCAAAACGAAATTGTCACGAAAAAATAATTTGTCCATTTGGGACGATGTCCATTTGGGGACGGTCCTTTTTTGGACATTTGTAATTAACAAATGTCCAAAAAAGGACCGTCCCCAAATGGACATCGTCCCCAAATGGACAAATTACATATTTTGATTACCAGGAATAAAGTAATCAATAACACCATAAATTAAAGCACCAATAATTGCAGCCATCCAAGAAATTGAATATCCAGCTACAAAAAATTGTGTTACATATAATGTAATAGCTGCTAAAGCAAATCCTACAAATCCTTTACCAAAAGGACTGGCATGTAAACCAGTAAATTTTACAATTAAGTAATCGATTACTGTTAATACTATAGCAGCAATTACTAAAGTCCATATATTATTAATAGAAAATCCAGGTGTAAAGAAAGCAGTAATAGCTAATACAACTGCAGCACCAATTAGTCTACCAATTATTTGCCATACAGTTGAAGTACCACTGTTTGTATTTGATTCAGCATTTGACATGATGAATACCTCCTTAGCCAAAAAAATTATTTAAATTATAAAATTTTTCTATATTGGCTCTAATTTTATTATGTTCAATCCAAAAATATTTATTCACAAATCTTTTAAAATTCGCATAAAAAATCGTTTTTTTGAGAAAATTAAATATGAGGTGAAAATTCGGTGTTAATAACTTTTTTTAGAGCTATTATTTTGTATGTCATTGTTTTAATTGTAATGAGATTTATGGGAAAGAGAGAAATAGGGCAATTACAACCATTTGAACTTGCAATTTCTATAATGATTGCAGATTTAGCATCTATTCCAATGACAGAAACAGGTATACCAATTTGGAATGGAATTGTTCCAATTTTGGGATTATTAGTTATGCATTTAGTAATTTCATTATTAAATTTAAAAAGCATTAGAGCAAGAGAAATAATTTGTGGAAAACCCAGAATTTTAATTTATAGAGGAAAAATTGATGAAAGAGCATTAAAAAAAGAGAGATTTACAATAAATGAATTACAAGAACGATTAAGAGGAAATAATATTATGAACCTTGGAGATGTAGAGTATGCTATTTTAGAAACAAGTGGACAAATTACAGTCATACAAAAACCAGAAAAAAGAAACACAATACCAGAAGATTTTGGAATTACGCCAGAATATGAAGGAATTCCTTATGATTTAGTAGTTGATGGAAAAATAATGACAGATAACTTGCAAAAGATAGGAAAAAATTATCAATGGTTAGAAAAACAAGTAGAAAAATTTCATATTAGACCAATAGACGCATTAATTGTTACTTTTGATGGAAAAGGACAGATTTTTTGTCAAGAAAAAGAAAAGAAATCTTAGGAGGATATACATGTATAAAGAATTAATAATCTCATTAATAATTATAATTGCTATTATTACAGGAAATTATATAACACAAAATTATACAGAGGCCACAGTCAGTGAACTTTCAGCTGATTTAAATGAATTAAGACAAGAAGTAGTACAAGAAGATGAATTAGTTGATTGGGAAGGAGCAAAACAAAAGTTAGAAGAAATAGAAGAAGCATGGACAAAAAGATATGAAAAAATGGCATATTATATAGAACATAATGAGTTAGAAAAAGTAAGAACAAGTTTAACAGGTATAAAAAGTTATACTGAAAAAAAGGATGCACCAGAAGCATTAAATCAATTAGATTCTAGTATATTTATATTGGAGCATATAAAAGAAAAAAATGCATTGGATTTAGAAAATATTTTTTAAATCCAATGCCGTTTTTTAGTTTTTATTTTTTCCGTATACAACTCCAGCATATTTTTTCAATTTTTGATAAACAAGGTCATTTATTGTACCAGCAGGGAAATGCCCAGATGCATCTTTTTTACCAGCAGGAACTCCAGTTAGAACTTCAATACCTTCTTCAATTGTAGAAATAGAGTAAATATGGAATTGTTTATTCTTTACAGCGTCTAAAATTTCATCAGACAATTGTAAGTTGTCTACATTTTGAACAGGTATCATAACACCATGAGATCCATCTAATCCTCTCATCTTGCAAATTTGAAAATATCCTTCTATTTTTTCATTAACACCACCGATTGGTTGTATTTGACCTTTTTGATTAACAGAGCCAGTTACTGCAATAGCTTGATTAATAGGAATTCCAGAAAGACTTGAAAGCAATCCATATAATTCTGTACTAGAAGCACTATCTCCATCAACACCATTATATAATTGTTCAAAACAAATACTAGCAGTTAAACAAAGAGGAATATCTTGTGCAAACATTTCTCCCAAATATCCAGTCAAAATTAGAACACCTTTTGAATGAGAAGAACCTGAAAGTTCAACTTCTCTTTCAATATTGACAACACCACTTTTACCAGTATAAGTATTAACAGTGATTTTAGCAGGTTTTCCAAAAGTATAATTACCAATTGTCATAACAGTTAAACCATTTAATGTTCCAACTTTAAATCCAGAAGTATCAATAAGTAATGATTGATTTTTAATCATTTCCATATATTTTGTATCATATTTTTTTACGCGATTTATTTGTTCTTGTAATGCCATATCAATATATTTTGCTGTAACAATTTTAGATTTTTCTATTTTTGCCCAGGTAGCAGCTTCTCCAACAATTTCAATCATGTCATTAAAGCGAGTAGAGATTTTAGTATGACTACCAGCGACTTTTGAAGAATATTCAACAAGTTTCGCCATAGCACTTTTATCTAAATGAGGAAGCTGACTTTTGTCACAAAA
>CANQJY010000027.1 GCA_947624365.1 uncultured Clostridia bacterium | reverse complement strand
ACTACTTAAATATTCATCATCTGCTAACTTCTCTTTGATATAGCTATTTAGTTCACTTACTGTGATTGCCATATTCTCGTATTTCATTATTCATCTGCTTCCTTTACTATACTTGCCAATATTCCATTTACAAATGTTTTTGAATTTTCTTCTCCATATCGTTTTGCTAATTCAACAGCTTCATTAATTGCTACTTTAAATGGAATTTCTGTATATTTGATCTCATAAATTGCTAATTCTAATATGCTTAAATTAACTTTTGAAATTCTGTCTATTTTCCAATTAGATTTTAGATTAGATTTTATTAATTCTTGTATTTCATCTTGATTTTTTTCAATTCCGAATAATTGCATCTTTAATATACAGTTTTGCTTCTTCATTTTCTATTTCATTATTTTCAATGTATAGTTCTATTTGTTCTTCTACGTTTTGCTTTTTTTGCACTTCTAAACTATATAATAGTTTGAATGCATTTTCACGCATCTGTGTTCTGTTCATAGTTCTCCCTTTCTGCTTGTCCTATATACTACATTTTATCTATCCAACTTTTTAATTTTGTTTTGACATCTTCTTTGTTTTGTTGTACGTAATTCCCAATAAATGCACCTAATATAACGACAACAACACCAATAATTAAGTCATATAGTCTTGTAGCTAAAATAATGATTGCAATGATAATACCAATTATAGCTCCACAATAATTAGTTAAAAACTTTTTTAAATCTTCCATTTTTATCATTCCTTTCTATGTATCTTATGCTTGCTCTTCTTGTACTGGTGCTACTTTTTTTACTGAAATATTTACTTCTTTTACATCTAAATCTGTTGCTAGTTTAATTTTCTCTTTTATTTTATTTTGAAGATTTGCTGATAAATCTTTTATAATGGCATCTGATGTAACAACTAAATTAGCAAATATACTAACATTGTTTTCTCTATCTAATTCAACTCTTGTTGTAATATTATCTGCATCTTTAAAATCTGTTGCAACAGATTCTACTAAATTTTCTATTGTTTCTTTTGATATCATTAATTTTCCATTTTCATTTTCTAAAAGAACTCCTTGTCTGTCTTTTATCTCTTCTTTTGATGCTGGGTCAAAAAAGATACATCTAATAGACAATAATATAAATACAACACTTGCTCCTAAAACAATTTTTGATGCTGGATCTGTTGTAATACAAGTTGTGATTACACTTTTCACAACTTGTATATCTAGCCACCCAAATACTAGTAAACATGCAATAATTGATAAAATTAGCATAATATTAGAATATATAATTAATGTGATTTTTTCAATAATTCTCATTTTTATTCCTTCCCTTCTTCATTTTCTATTTCTGTATTTTCTTCTTCATTTTCTTCTTGTTTTATAGTTTCTGTGTTCACACCTTGCACATGTACATTTACTTCTTCTACTGTTAAACCTGTCATATTTTCTACTGATGTTTTTACTCTGTTTTGAATCTCAAATGCAACATCTGGTATTCTTGTTCCATATTCTACAATAATATTAACATCAATTTTAACTGTTGTTTCATCTTTTTCTACTTTTATTCCTTTTGCTAAATTTTTCTTTCCACTTAATACTTCACTAATTCCTCCTGCAAATCCGCCTGCCATTGAAGATACTCCTTGTACTTCTGATACTGCTACACCTGCAATTACAGCTATAACATCATTTGAAATCTGTATTGCTTCATTTTCTGTTGTTTCATTCTCTTGTGTTTCTTCTTCTAAAGGTTTGTTTTCATCTTCCATGTTTATTCCTCCTTTACATGGTAACAGTATATCAATTTTTTGCTAATTTTACAACTGTTTTTAACAAATTATTTGAAAAAAAACTTGAATATAAATTCAAGTTTTTCTAATCTTCCCATTCTAATTCCCAGTCAGAAATATAAACAGTATCTCCTTCACAAATTCCTAGTTCTTTTAATTTGTCGTCAATTCCCATATTTTTTAAACATTTATGGAAATAATACATAGACTCATTATCTTCTATGTTAATTCTTCCCATTAATCTATCAACAGCTCTACCTGTAACATAGAAAATATCTCCTTCTCTTCTGGCTTCCCATTCTTGGTCCTTATCTGGTAATGTATATACTATTCTATCTTCTATATCTATTAATTCTTCTTTTGGCAATGTTTTTAATACTTTAGATACATGGTCTATTAATTGTTCTATTCCTTGCCCTGTAACAGAAGAAATTTTGTAAATTTCTATATTTTCTTTTTTAGCTAATTGTTCTAACTTCTTGTAGTTTTCATCATCTTGCATACTATCTATTTTAGTTGCAACTATAATTTGCTTTCTTTTAGTTAATTTTTCACTATATTTTTTTAGTTCTTGATTAATTGTTCTATAATCTTCTACTGGGTCTCTTCCTTCTTCTCCTGAAACATCTATAAAATGTAATAATAAACGTGTTCTTTCAATATGCCTTAAAAATTGAATTCCAAGCCCGACTCCTTCACTTGCTCCTTCAATAATTCCTGGTATATCTGCAATTACAAATCCATCTCCATCTTTTGTTTTTACAACTCCTAAATTAGGCTGTAATGTTGTAAAGTGGTAATTTGCAATTTTAGGTCTTGCATCTGTTACTTTTGATAAAAATGTTGATTTTCCTACATTAGGAAATCCTAGTAACCCTACATCAGCTAACAATTTTAATTCCAAAATGATTTCTTTTTCTTCTCCTTTGTCCCCATCTTCTGAAAATCTAGGAGCTTGTCTTGTGGATGTGGCAAAATGTGAATTTCCTCTTCCGCCTCTTCCTCCTTTTAAAACCAATTCTGTTTGATTTGGATTTGATAAATCAGCAATTACTTTATTTGTTTGAGCATCTTTTAACAGTACCAATTGGTACTTTAATGTATAAATCTTCTCCATATTTTCCATTACAATGATTTCCGCTTCCGTTTTCTCCATTTTCAGCTTTGAATTTTTTATTATATCTAAAATCAATTAATGTATTTCTATCTTTATCTACTTGGAAATAAATATCTCCACCATTTCCGCCATCACCACCATCAGGTCCGTCCTGCTGCTACATATTTTTCACGGCGGAAGGTTGCTGCACCATTTCCGCCATCTCCTGATTTTATAATTATTTTTGTATAATCTGTAAACATACCTTTCTCCTAATTTTCAAAATAATCTAGTTTCATTGCTTTTTTTACTTTTTTCATTGTTTCTTTTGCAACTTTTCTTGCCTTTTCAGTTCCTTCTTGCAATATTTTATCTACCTCTTCTAAATGAGCCTCATAATATGCTCTTTTTTCTCTTATTGGCTGTAATGTATCTATAATATTTTTAGCTAATTGCTTTTTACATTGTACACAACCTCTTTTTCCAGCTTTGCATTCTTCACACACAGCTTTTAAATCTTCTTTATTTGTAAATAGATTGTGATAATATGCTACCATACATATATCAGGATTTCCCAAATCATCTTTTTTTATTCTGTTTGGGTCTGTTATTGCATTCATAACTTTTTTGGTTATTTCTTCTTCACTATCTGACAAATAAATTGCATTTCCTAAAGATTTTCCCATTTTTTCGTTTCCGTCTAATCCTTTAATTCTTTTTTCATTCGATAACATTGCTTTTGGCTCTTTTAATACTTCTCCATAAATGCTATTGAATTTTCTTACTATTTCTCTACACTGCTCAATCAATGGTAATTGGTCTTCTCCTACTGGTACAATTTCTCCTTCAAATGTTGTAATATCAGCAGCCTGACTAACTGGATATCCTAAAAATCCATATGTTACGCTTTCTCCAAAAATATCCTTTTTCTGTGCTATTTCTGTTTTAACAGTTGGATTTCTTTCTAAACGTGCGATAGTAACTAAATTAGAATAATATACAGTTAATTCAGCTGTTTCTGGTATCATTGATTGAATATATATTGTAGTCTTTTTTGGATCTATTCCAACTGATAAATAATCAATTGCTACTTCTCTTACATTTTTTCTGACTTTTTCCGGATTGTTAAAATTGTCTGTTAAAGCCTGAACATCTGCAATTAATATATATGGGTCATAATTTGGATTTTCCTGTAATTCTAATCTTGTTTTTAAAGAGCCAAAATAATGACCTATATGTAATCTTCCTGTTGGTCTATCTCCTGTTAATATTCTTTTCATGATTTACCCCCTTTGCATACCTCCATGCATATATTCTTCATTTATCTGTTGTTCTACTTCTTCTACAATTTCTTCGTTTTTCTTATCTACAGATGCACTTTCTCTTTCCTTTTGAAATTTATTATATACTTCTTCAACAGAAACTTGACATCTTTCTGCAAGGTCTTTCCACGTAATATCTGTATCTGGTATTTTTTGTTCTGGATTAAGTTCTGCTCTTTCTACATTATGTGTATGTGTATCATTATTTTTATCATTATCTATGTCTTGTACTTCTTCTTTTTCACATTCTTCATGTTGTTTATCTCTGTCTATTGCATTATCTGCTGCTCTTGTTCCTTCTCCTCTTTCTTTCATATATTGTCTTATATCTTTATCTTGACGCCAGGTACTTTCAGTTTCTAATTCTATACTTACATAATCATTTTCTTTTACAGAGGACATCATATATTTAATCTCTTTTTGGTCTCCATATTGTTCATCATATCCTACGCTTAAATAATCTCTTCCATTCCCATTAACAATACGCCAACTTGAAGTTATAGCTTCTTTTTTTACATCTCCATTTTCGACATTAGCTGTTACTATCTTTTGTGTTGGATTTGTACCTAGACGATTATCTGGCTCTATTATATCTTCATCTAATACTACTGCTGTTTCATCTTTACGAATAACAACAAAACTATCTACTTGTGTTGTTGGCTCATCTAAATATTGATTTAAGCTACTACTTGATACCCTTGCTAATGTATCACCATCTTCAATGCCATGTTCTTTTAGTCCTAATTTATTTTCTAATGTTTCACCTTTTATTTGTTGATTTAATTTTGTTTTTTCTCTGATTTGTAAGCCATCTAATTGGTTTTTGGCTAATTTTTCTTTAGGTTGTTTTTCTTGTTTTATTTCTTGTTTTAAATCAACTTCTTGTACTTCTTGTATTTCTTCTTCTTTTAATCCTAATACTTTTGCAATTTCTCTAACTCTTGATTTTTCCATTTCTCTTAAGTCTAATAATCCTTCTTCTCCCAAATCTTTTAATTGCTTTTCAATACTATCTTTTTCATTATCATATTTTTCTATAGCCATTGGAAAATTATACCTGTCAGTTCTATTGTTTCCTGCAATTTTTTCAAGGTTTTCTGTAATATAGTTGTCTATTTCAATCATTTTTGTTTCACCATTAATTTGTTTTTCAATTAGTTCTCTTATTAAATAAATATCTCTTGCTTTTCCTTCTAATTCAATTTCTCCAAGATATTTTATTGTTTCTATTTTATTATTTTCTCTTTTTGCATATCTTTCCATTGCTCTCATTATTTTTAATATCTCTCTTGAATTTTTTTCCACTACTTTCTATCTCCCTTCAAATTTTGCTATCATGTCATAATCTTCTACAGCTTCAATTTTACACATAACATATTTATTTAATTGATTTTGTTTAGATGTATTTTTTATATATACTAATCCATCTATTTCTGGTACATCTTGCATTGTTCTTCCTACATAATATTTTTTGTCGAATGACATATCTTCTATTAAAACTTCATACTTTTTTCCAATGCGTTTTTCTAAATTTTGTTTTGATATTATTTGTTGTATTTTCATAATCTGATTATATCTTGATTTTTTAGTGTTTCCATGGATTTGTTCTGGCAATCTAGAAGCTGGTGTGCCTTCTTCTTTAGAATACATGAACGCTCCTAATTTGTCAAATTTTGCTTCTTTAACAAATTCCTTTAATTCTTCAAATTGTTCTCTTGTTTCTCCTGGAAATCCTACAATTAAACTTGTTCTTAATACTACATCTGGTATTTGCTCACGAATATTTTTTATTAATTTTTGAATTTGTTCTTTATTAGTTTTTCTGTTCATTCTTTTTAATATTTGATTTGATATATGTTGAATTGGAATATCAAAGTATTTTGCAATTTTTTTATTTTTTGCTACTAATTCAATTAATTCTTGTGTAATTCCTTCTGGATAAGAATATAAAAATCTAATCCACTTAAATTCTTTAATATGTGATAATTCTTCTAAAAGTTCTACTAATTTTGGCTCTCCATATAAGTCAATTCCATATTTAGTTGTATCTTGTGCAATAACGATAATTTCTGTAATTCCCTTTTTGGCTAACATTTTTGCTTCTTCTAAGATATCTTCTTTTTTTCGGCTTACAAATGGTCCTCTAATATTTGGAATTGCACAATATGTACATCTGTTACTACATCCTTCCCCAATTTTTAAATATGCATAATTATTGCCTGTTGTTATAAGACGGTTCACATAGTCTAATTGTTCTAACATAGGTATTTTTTTAGTTTTTTCTTTTGACTTTACAACAATATCTCTTTTTATTAAGTCATCAATCTTTTCCCATAAATTATCATATTCTTCTAGTTTTATAAATAAATCTACTTCTGGTAAGCATTTAACTAATTCATCATAATATCTTTGAACTAAACATCCCATAACAATTAAGTATTTGCATTTCTTTTTCTTGTATTGTGCCATTTCTAGAATTGTATTAATTGCTTCTTCTTTAGCTGTATCAATAAATCCACATGTGTTAATAACAATAATTTCTGCTTTTTCTGGATCATTTTCTATAGTATATAAATGTTCTTTAAACATTCCTATCGTTATTTCAGTATCTATTAAATTCTTACTACATCCTAATGATACGAACCCAACTTTCATTTTTTATATTATTCCTCTCTGAATTACTTATTTCGTTTTATTCTTTATGGCTACAAATATGCTTCCTTGTCATTTCCATTAAATCTAATTTTGTGAAACCTTCTACTTGTGTTTTACTTCTATCTAATTTTAATCTATCTTCTAATACTTTTTGTATTTTTTCTTTACTCTCTTGTTTTTTCATATCGATATAATCAATTATAATAATTCCGCCTATGTCACGCAATCGAATTTGTTTTGCTATCTCAATAGTTGCTTCTTCATTAACTTTATACAAAGTCTGTTCTAAATTTTTGCCTCCTGTATATTTACCAGTATTTACATCAATTGCAGTCAGAGCTTCAGTTTTATCAATTGTTATAAAGCCTCCACATTTTAGCCATATTTTTCGATTTTGTATTTTTTCTATTTGTTTATCAATCTCATATTTTTCAAATATATTAGTATTCTCTTCCAAAATAATATTAGTATTTACTAATTCTTGAGTTTCTAATTTTATCTTTGAAATTTTATCATATTCTGCTTTACAATCTATTATAATATTTTCTATTCTTTGATTTGCCAAATCCAATATCATTTTTTCAACAACAGTTTCTGCTTGATAAATTAGTGTTTCCTCGCTACTGCTATTTTCCTTATATTTATTTTGTATATTTTTCCATTTCTCTTCCAATTTATTTATATCTTCAATTATCTCTTTTTCTTTTTTAGCACTAGATGTACGAATAATAGCCCCATTTCCTTTTGAAATATGGCTTTTAACTAAATTTATCAATCTTTCCTGTTCTTGCATATCTTCAATTTTCTGTGATACAGTAATAATTTCTGTATTTGGCATTAAAACAACATACTTACCTGGTAAATTAATATGTGTAGATACTCTTGCCCCTTTTTTCTCATTGCTATCTTTTTTTACTTGTACTAACAACTTTTGTTTTGGTTTAATAACATCTTTAATTTGTATATTTGTATCAGCTGATTGCCTCTTTTCATCTACTTTTGGCAAAATATCCTTCAAATGAATAAAACTATTTTTTTCTATACCAATATCAACAAAAGCTGATTGCATTCCATTAATAACATCCCTTACTTCACCAACATAAATATTACCCTCTTTTCTATCTGTATCTTCATCATCCTCATAATATTCAACCAAAATTCCATTTTCAACAAGAGCAATCTCCTCTTTCTCGCCCTTTTTACTAACAAAAATCTCTAACATTTTTACCTCCTATGTCCATTTGGGGACGGTCCTTTTTTGGACATTTTGTCCATTTGGGGACATATCTTAATTATATTTATTCATTGCATTATCTACACCATTTTTGATAATTTCTGACACAGCTTCAGCTGCTTTTCCGTGTAGCTTTATTTAATATTTCTTGTTCTTCTTTTGGTATTTTTCCAATTACATAGTTGATAGCGTCATTTTCATGTTCTGGTTTTCCAATGCCAATTCGAATTCGGGTAAATTCTTCTGTTTGTAAATTTTCGACGACAGATTTCATTCCATTGTGTGAACCTGAGCCACCTTTTTTTCTGATTTTTATTATTCCTTTTTCTATGTCCATATCATCATATATAATTATTAAATCTTCTATCTCTATATTATAGTAATCCATAACTTCTATGATACTATCTCCACTTAAATTCATATAAGTTTGTGGTTTTAATAATATTACCTTTTCTCCTTCTATGATACCTGTTCCATACAAGCCTTTAAACTTCTTTTTTGTAACTTCTATTTGGTATTTTTGTGCTAAAATATTGATAGTATCAAATCCCATGTTATGCCTTGTGTTACTATATTCTTCTTCTGGGTTTCCCAATCCTATAATTAAATACATTTTTCCTCTCCTTTTTTACTATATTTTACATTGTTTTAGGCTTTTTTTCAAGTATTTTAGGAAATTGTATTTTTTTCTTTTATCATATTACAAATAATCTCTGCCGTTTTTTCAACTCCTAAGGCATCACTATTTAAGCATATATCGTAATTGCTATATTCTTTCCATTCTCTTTCTGTATAATATTTATAATGATTTGCTCTTAATTTATCAATTCTTTTAATTTCTTTTTCTGCTTTGTCTTCTTGAATTCCATAGATACTTACTGTTCTTTTTATTTTGTCTTTCATATCACTATAAATAAACACTTTTATAACATTATCTTTATCTTTTAAAATGAAATCTGCACATCTTCCAATAATGACACATGATTCTTGATTTGCTATCTTATTAATTAATTCGGTTTCTTTAATAAATAATTCATCTGTATTATTTATTCCTATAGAATATCCTGTATTTAATCCCTCTAATTTTTCTCTTTTTTGTTCCATATTTTCAATATATTCTTCTGATAAACCTGTATCTTCTGCTAATTTTGTAATAAATTCTTTGTCATAAAATTTTATTCCTAGCTTGTCAGCAATTAACCTTCCTACATACCTTCCACCAGATCCATATTCTCTTGATACTGTAATTACAATTTTTTCATGCAATTGATCGTCTGTACTTGTATCATCAATTAATGCTGTACTCAACATTTTTTGTTTGCCAAAATGTTTCACTTCTACAATGAGTAATGTAGATGAAATTATAAATGCTATTCCATCTGCAACTGGTCCTGCATATAAAACGCCTATCAATCCAAGCATACTACTTAATATAATCATTGAAGGTATTAAAAGTAAAATTTGCCTTGATAATGATAATACCGCACTTTTTAAGCTTTTTCCAATAGCTTGGAAGAAAATTCCTGATGGGATTTGTATTCCATTACAGATACATAACATTAAATATATTTTAAATGCCATGCAAGCAAATTCCATGTAATTTTCGTCTCCACTACCAAAGATTGATATAAGTTTATCTGGTATAGTTTGGAATAATATAAACGCAATTGTACTAATAATAACACTTATTCCTAGAACTCTTTTTAATGTACTTTTTACTCTATCATATTTTTGAGCGCCATAATTATATCCAATAATTGGTTGTGCTCCTACTGCAATTCCAACAATAATACTATTTAAAATTTGATTAATTTTCATTACAATTCCTAAAACTGTAATTGGTATTTCTGAGCCAAATTTTGTGTCTAATCCATGTTTTGCTAGCAAATTATTTTCTATTGCGACAACAAATACAAAGCTCATTTGTGTAATGAAACTACTTATTCCTAAAGCTGACACTCTCTTAGCAATATTAAATTGAAGTTTAAAAGTATCTTTTGTTATTTTAATAAAATTAAATCTTTTTAAATATAGAATATTCAAAATAAATGTTAAAATTTGGCTAATTATGGTTGCAATTGCTGCACCTTCTACTCCCATTTTAAATACAAAAATGAAAATCGGATCTAATATAACATTTAATATAGCACCAGACACCATAGAAGTCATTGCATATTTAGGATTTCCATCTGCTCTTATAATAGAGTTCAAAGTTGTTCCTATCATCATAAATGGTAATCCCAATACAATTACATATCCATATTGAAGTGCATATTCTCTTAGTGCCTCTGTACAACCAAAAACATTCAATATATTTGGTAAAAATGCTAATACTCCTATGCACAAAATAATTGATAATATTATTGATAATATAATTCCATTAGTAACACCTTTGGCAGCTTCTTCTTTTTTCTTTTCTCCTAATTTTAAACTTAAATATGCTGATGCTCCATCTCCAAACATTAGAGCAAATGCTAGTGCAATCATAGTTATTGGAAATACTACATTTGTTGCACCATTTCCTAAATATCCAACACCCCATCCTATAAATATTTGGTCAACTATGTTATATAATGAGTTAACCAATAGTGATATAATGCATGGTATTGAAAATTTTCTTATTAATTTACCTATTTTTTCAGTTCCTAACATATTTTCTTCGTTTTCCATTTTATTTTCCTCCCAAATTAAAAATATCAATAGCTATCTATTGATATTTCTGATTATTTTCTTAATCATTTGTTCCTGTACCATTAAATGGTATGAACTTATTTACAATGCTTTCTTTATTTACTTCATCTGCTTTAAATGTCATAAATGATGTATTAATTTTATTTTCTACTAGTTGCTCTACCTCATCTTGTGTAGCATGTTCTGCTAAAACTAATTCACTAACTAAAATCTGTTTTGCATTGTTTAGCATTTTTTTCTCACCTGTTGAAAGACCTTTTTCTTTTTGTTTAAAACTTAAGTTTCTAACAACATCTGCTACTTCATATATGTCTCCACTTTTCATTTTTTCCATATTATCTCTATAACGTTTATTCCAATTTTTATCCATTTGAGTTTCATCTTGCTCTAGTATTCCGATTACTTTTTCTGCTGATTGTTTATCTATTATATTTCTAACTCCAACTTCTTCAGCTTTTGCTGTTGGTATCATTACTTTTACTTCTCCAGGCATTTTTAATATATAATATGACTGTTTTTCTCCTAGAATATCTTTTTCTTCGATTGAATCTATTGTTCCTGCCCCATGCATTGGGTATACAATTTTGTCTCCTACATTGAACATGTAAGTCAGCTCCTTTCAGAATTTTTCAGCAAAAAAATATTATAAAGTTATGTCTATAAGATATAACTTTATTGGATTTTTTAACCATATTTATTATACTACAAAATTTGGTAAAAGTCAAAGACTTTTACCAAATTTTTTCCACTTTTTTATTCATATGTATTTCTTTTAATTTCCTGTTGAGCCAAATCCTCCGCTTCTTTCCCCAGTTGCATTGTCATTATCTGTAACTAAATATTTTTGGAATATTGCTTGTCCAATACATTCTCCTTTTTTTATTGTTATATCTTCTTCTTTTATATTGTAAAATGCAAACATAAAATGTCCATCATTATCAGGATTACCATAATAGTCCTTGTCAATAACTCCAACACTATTTGCCATAATTAATCCTTTTTTCTTTGGGTTTGAACTTCTGTTATATAATAACATTACTTCATCATCTTGCATATATGCTTTTAGTCCTGTTTTTATAAGTGTTGGTGCCATACCTTTTTTGAAACTTGGTATAATCACATCTTCTGCTGCTTCAATATCATATCCTGCAGAATATTGTGTTTTTCGAATTGGTAAATTAATCCCTTTATCTTCATATCCTTTTACAACTTCAAAGCCTCTTTGTTTATTCATCTTTTTACTT
>CANQJY010000026.1 GCA_947624365.1 uncultured Clostridia bacterium | reverse complement strand
TATCACTGAACCTGAAGTTCCTAAAGTTGTTGAGCCAGTCTTACCACCTATAACCCCAATAATTGAGGAAACAAAACCTGAAATTAGTCCTATTTATAGTGAACAACCTAAAATAATTGAAGAACCCGTTATTGGAGATACTTATTATAATTCTTCCTTTTATATTAAAAATGAGCCTTTATAGCTCATTTTTGTTTTATATTATTTTATAAATTTCTATAATCTTTAACTTTTTTGTATGCATATATTGCTGATATTCCAAATATAACAATTAAAGCTACTACTGGAATAGAATCTGATACACCTGTTTTTGGTAAATTTGTATTGCTATATGTGTTTGATGTTGATAAGTTTGATGTATTCCTTAAAGCACTTGTGTTTAGTGTTCCATTACTTGTATTATTTCCTGTAGCATTGTTTGATGCATTATTACCTGTTGCGTTATTTCCTGTAGCATTATTGCTACTTCCATTAACTACCTTTGATAAATCGTCATATGATTCATTTCCTGCATCTGCTGCTAGTACATTTGTTGCCATTGTTAAAATCATAATTCCTATTAAACCAATTAAAACTACTTTTATAATTTTTGAATTCTTCATATTTTTTCTCTCCTTTAAAATCTTTTTATTAGTATTCTACAAATCTTTTTAATTATACCACATTTTTCAAGTATTTGCAAGAGAATATAATAAATTTCTTTAACTTTTGTTTTTTTCTATAAATAGTTTATACTTTATTATACCATCTGTCAAGTATTTTTTTTTATTTTTTTATTACATTTATGTTACAATATTATTTGCTTACATTAAACTTAAATAAAACAATATCTCCATCTTGCATAATATATTCTTTGCCTTCTGAACGTACCAATCCTTTTTCCTTTGCTGATACCATACTTCCTTCTTTTATTAAATCATCATATGAAACAACTTCTGCTTTTATAAATCCTCTTTGAATATCTGTATGGATTTTTCCAGCTGCTTCTGGGGCTTTTGTGCCTTTTTTTATTGTCCATGCTCTTACTTCTGGTTCTCCTGCTGTTAAAAAAGACATTAATCCTAACAAATCATAACTCTTTTTAATAACTTTATCTAAGCCTGATTCTTCTAAATTATACATTGCTAGCATTTCTTTTTTATCAGCATCATCTAATCCAGAAAGTTCTTCTTCCATTTTTACACATAAAGGTATAACTTCTGCTTTTTCTTGCATAGCATATTGTTTTACTTTTTTTATACTCTCATCACTATCTAATTGCTCCATCTGTTCTTCTGAAACATTTGCTACATATAGAATTGGTTTAGTTGTTAATAAAAACATATCCTTTACAAGTTCTTGTTCTTCCTCTGTAAATTGTATCGTCCTAGCAGATTTACCTGCTTCTAAAGTAGTTAATATTTTTTGTAATAAATCTATTTCTATTTGATATTTTTTGTCTGCTTTTAAATTTTTCTTTGCCTTATCTAGTCTTTTATTTACTGTTTCTATATCTGCAAAAATTAATTCTAAATTAATAGTTTCAATATCTCGAATAGGATCTATATTTCCATCTACATGTACAATATTTGCATCTTCAAAACATCTAACAACTTCTACAATTGCATCTGTTTCTCTAATATGTGATAAAAATTGATTTCCTAGACCTTCCCCTTTACTAGCTCCTTTTACTAATCCAGCAATATCAACAAATTCAATAATTGCATGTGTTGTTTTTTGAGGATGATACATTTGTGTTAGTTTATCTAGCCTTTCATCTGGTACTGCTACAACTCCAACATTAGGTTCTATTGTGCAAAATGGATAATTTGCACATTCTGCTCCTGCTTTTGTTATACTATTAAATAATGTGCTTTTGCCTACATTTGGCAATCCTACAATTCCTAATTTCACAATTTTTCCTCCTAATCTCTAACCTTTTCTTCTATTTCTTTTTTTACCTTTTTTATAAATTCTTCTTGCTCCATTGTTCCTTCGTCACCATTTTTTCTAGAACGTATTGCAACTAGGTTTTCATCTACTTCTTTTTGACCTATTACAAGCATATATGGTACTTTTTCTAATTGTGCTTCACGTATTTTATATCCTATTTTTTCATTTCTATTATCTAAAACTACTCGTATTCCTTCTCTTAAAAGTGTTTGCTTTAAATTGTCTGCATATTCGTTTTGCTTATCTGTAATTGGCATTATTTTTACTTGTGTTGGTGAAAGCCATAATGGAAGTGCACCTTTTGTTTCTTCTAATAAAAATGCCATAAATCTGTCTGAAGATCCAAGTATTGCTCTATGAATTACAACTGGTCTGTGTTTTTCTCCATCTTCGCCAATATATTCTAATTCAAATCTTTGTGGTAATAAGAAATCTAGTTGGCATGTAGATATTGTTATATCATGACCTAATGCTGTTCTTATTTGCACATCTAATTTTGGTCCATAAAATGCTGCTTCTCCTTCTGCTTCATAAAAAGGCAATTTCAATTCTGTTAATATTTCTCTTAATTGACTTTCTGCTTTTTCCCACATTTCATCATCATCAAAGTATTTTTCCTTATTTTCTTTATCTCTTAAAGACAAACGGAAAGAATAATTTTCAAATCCGAAATCATGATATACTGAAAGAATTAGTTTTACAACTTCTTCAAATACTTGTTTTATTTGTTCTGGAGTTACAAATATATGTGAATCGTTTTGACACATTTGACGAACTCTTTCTAATCCACAAACACTACCACTTGCTTCATAACGGAAATCATGTGCAAGTTCTCCTATTTTTATTGGTAAATCTCTATATGAGCGCATTTTATTTTTATATATTAACATATGATGTGGACAATTCATTGGTCTTAATACTAATTCTTCATTTTCCATTTTCATTACTGGAAACATATCTTCTTTATAATGATCCCAATGTCCACTTGTTTTGTATAGTTCAACATTTGCAAGAGATGGTGTATAAACATGTTCATATCCAAGTGCAAGTTCTTTGTCCATAATATATCTTTCTAGAATTCTTCTGATTGTTGCACCATTTGGTAAATACATTGGAAGTCCTGACCCTACTAATTCATGTGTCATAAATATTTCTAATTCTTTACCGATTTTTCTATGGTCTCTTTGCTTTGCTTCTTCTAACAAATTTAAATATTCTTCTAGTTCACTAGCTTTTGGGAAAGAAATTGCATAAATTCTTTGTAGCATTTTATTCTTTTCATTTCCTCTCCAGTATGCTCCTGATGAAGAAAGTATTTTTACAGTTTTTACTTTTCCTGTACTAGTTAAGTGTGGTCCTGCACATAAATCTGTGAAATCTCCTTGTTTATAAAAGCTTATTTCTTCTCCTTCTGGTAATTCTTCAATTAGTTCTTGCTTATATGGTTGGTCTTTCATTAATTCTAATGCTTCTTTTTTTGGTAAAGCAAATCTTTCAATTTTGATATCTTCTTTTATGATTTTTTTCATTTCGTCTTCTATTTTTTGTTTGTCCTCATCTGTAAATGGATTTTCGACATCAAAATCATAATAGAAACCATTGTCAATACTTGGTCCTATTGCAAATTTTACATTTGGGAATAGTCTCTTAACTGCTTGTGCCATAATATGTGATGTTGTATGCCAATATGCCTTTTTCCCTTCTAAATCTTCTTTTGCAAATGTGTGTATTGTTAATTTGCAGTCTTCTTGTAATTCATAACGTAAATCTTTTATTTTTCCATTTACTTCTCCACATGTTGCAATTCTTGCTAATCCCTCACTAATTTTTTTTGCAACTTCTAAAATTGTACTTCCTTTTTCTACTTGAATTTTAGATTCATCTTTTAATGTAATATTTATCATGTTTTTACTCTCCTTTCTTATTTCAAAAAAACCGTTTTCTAATTGGCACTCCATAAAAGGAGTGTTCTCCATTTTAGAACACGGTTCCATCCTTAATTTTACTTAATTTCTTAGATTATAACGTATCTGGGACGTCTAGCTTATTCACTAGAAACTTTAAGAGTTAGTTTTCAAATATTCTTTCTTAAATTGATTTTCAGCCTAGATCAATTTTCTCTTTTAGTAGTTTATATTTTACTCTTCTCTTATTTGTTTTTGATATATATTTTTTATTATTTTAATACTTTTTTTCGAAAAAGTCAATAGATTTCCTTTACATTTTGCCTTTTTTCATATATAATAATTGTTGTATTTTTATTTGCCTTTATAGCTCAGTTGGTAGAGTGCAGCCTTGGTAAGGCTGAGGTCACGGGTTCAATTCCCGTTAAAGGCTCCAATAATATAGAAAATGGTGTCCTAAAAAGGGGCACCATTTTATTATACAACGAAAAACCGATAATTCTATAAATAATTTAAATAATTGATTATTTAATTATTAATTGAATCTATAACGCAATTACCATTATATGATTTTACTGTAAAACTAAAATTCTCTATACTTTTAGTTCCATCTTCTGTAACATAAGATGTATTTGCAATATAATTAATATCATCATTTTTAATAATATCAATTATAGTATATACATTTAAACCTCCACCGCCTTGAGTTTTAATAAGATATCCATCATCGCTTTTATTAAAATACAGAGTAGTATTCCAGTTCTTTTCAAATTCAAATTCTGAAACATAATTTAACATTGCTTCTTTATATTCAGAAAATTTAATAGTTGTTATAATTGTTCCATCTTCTAGATATTTATCTTTAGATGGTTCATAATTTAACTTTCCTTTTTCGGTTAGATTTTCTAAAAGTGAATCACAATTTGCATGTGCTCTTAATTCTAGGAAATCTGATAAAGTTTTTCTTACTTGTTCATCAGTAAATGATGGTTCATTATCATTTTCTTCAATATTTTGTACAACATTCTCCATTTTTTCTTGCAAACTGTTTATTGCACTTTGCATATTAGCAGTACTTTCTTCTAAATTTACAATTTCTTTGTTAGATTTAGTTTTATCAATATAGATGTAACTTACCATAACGATTATAACTATTATTGCTAATATTAAAAAGAATGTTGATAAACCTATTTTTATTGATTTTTTTTCTTCCATTTTCACCTCCAATTTATCAAATATCTGCCATTTTTTTTATGGCTTTTTTTCTTATCCTTTGTATTGCATTATCTACTGACTTAATTGGTGCATCTACGTTTTGTGCAATAGTTTCATAACTTTCTCCTTGCACAAATCTATCTAAAACCTGTCTTTCAAATTTACTTAAACTGCTTTGGATAGTATCTCTTACTTCTCGATAGAACTCTTTTTTCATCATTGTTTCTAATGGATCTTCTACTGATTTATTATCATATGTTTCAACTAATTCAATACTATCATCTTCATTAGTATATGCTGCAACATTAAGTGAAATATATGAATTTAATGGCATATGTTTTTGCCTTGTTGATGTTTTGATTGCAGTAATTAATTGTCTTTCCACACAAATATTAGCAAATGTTTTAAAACTATTTTGCTTTTCACTGTCAAAATTTCTAATTGCTTTATATAGACCTATCATTCCTTCTTGCACTATATCTTCTTTTTCAGCACCTACCATAAAATATTTGCTGACTTTATGATTTACAAGTGGTTTATAGCGATTTAATAGATAAGTAAGAGCTTGTTCATTTCCTTCTTTGATTTGAGATATTAACTGCTCATCTGTATCATTTTGGAATTTATCTGTTGTATAATACACATTCTCATTCTGCATTTGTTATAATTCCTCCTCGATGTTATTGTAATGCTTCTTCAAAAATCTCCCAAACTTCATCTGTTTCCATGCCTTTTTCCCAAGAGGCAAGTCCACCTAATTGGTACTGAGAAATTAGTCCTGCCTTTGCCTTTAAAGATTCAGTATCTTCTATCCACATTTTTTTAGTATTATTATTTTCTTGATATTCAACATAATTTTGTTTTAAATCATCTTTCCATATTTTTTCTACATTATTTGGAATTGTATCATCAATATCTTTCATTGATACAACTGATTGTTTCACAATTTTTCCACTATTATCTTCTGTCCATAATCTTGTGTATAGTGGCACTGCTAAGATGATTTTATTACTTTCGATTTCTTCTGTTTCTAGGAATTTTTTCAAGCTAATTTCCACCCAATTAAATCCAGCCGTTGTTCCTGCTTTATCACTAGATGCTCCATACTCATCATATGCCATAAATACAATATAATCAGCTACATCTCCTATTACATGCCTATCAAAACACATTGACCATGTATCGCTTCCATCAGGTGCTGTTACATCTACAGACAAAACCAATCCAAGTTCTTGCATTCTTGGTTCTAACTCAATAATAAATCTAGAAAATAAATCTTTGTCCTCTTTCTTCATATTTTCAAAATCTAAATTTATACCGTCTAATTTGTATTTTATACATGCATTAACAACTGATTCTATCAATTCTTTTCTATTTTCATAGCTATTCATAATCTTTGACGTTACACTCATCATGCCATCTCCAGCATTTTGTAGCATTGGCCATATTTTATAATTATTGTCATGCGCCCAATTTATATATTCTTGTCCTTTTGAGCCAATATTTTCTATTAATTTTCCATCTCCATTAATATTAAAGAACGATGGTGAAACAACATTTATTCCTTCAATCTGTGTTCCTTTTCTATCTGGAGCTGTTGCTACTTCTGAATAATAATCCCAAACAAGATTTACTTTTCCATCTATTTGTTTTTCTTCTTCCATATTTTGTCGAGCAACTACTTCATTTGATAATTTTTTCGCCTTTATATAACCTACTTTTCCATTTTCTGTACGAATTTTGGCATATCCATCATCATTTTTTTCAATAACTACAACACATTCTCCCTTTTTTACTCTATCTACTGTTCGTGCGATAAAGTTTTTAGATGATTTAACTGCTACACTACCATTAACAACTGCTTTGATTTGTTCTTTTGTTACTGAATCAATTACTAATACTTTACTATCTTCTATAAGATTAATTTCAATATCATATACATCTTCTAATTCTTCAATAGGTAAATATATACTGTCATTTTGTTTGATTGCATGTGCATTTATTCTTTTATTAGAGCCATTGATGTTAATTTCATTTTTTTCAAAACCAATCTCTGCTATTTTTTTATTATATGTTGTAATAATTTTTTCGTTTTCTTCATCTTCATAGATGTACTTGTCAAAGAAATTTGCTAAATCTTGTTTTGATAAATATATTTCATCATCTTGAATTAAAACTTGTCCTTTTAGATACTCTGTTACATTACGGTTATTTATTAATAAATTTGTTGTTTTGTAATTTTCTAATATGATAAAATCATTAGCAATATAAGCAATTATCATAATTACTAGTAGTATTAATATTGCAAAAAATATTTTTATAATCCTTTTTTTCTTTTTTTCAATTTCTTTTTTTGATACATTTTTTTGTTCTTTTCCGTGTTTCATATCTTTTTATTCCTTTCATCGCTTATATTAATTATTACTATATCATAAATTTTAGTTTTAGCAAATGGATTTTGCAAATTTTTTTAACTTTTTTAATTGTTTTTTTTGTTGTTCTGTAATACGAAACGATTCAATACTTTTTTGTATGGCTTTATTATATGTAAATATGTCAATTTTTGTTGTTTTCAAATATTCTTTTGTTTCATTGTAAAATTTAGTAAAGCATTCTGCAATTGCCCATGCTACTGCCATTTGAACATAATATTGTTTTTCTCGACTTTGTTTATATATATTGTCAAATATCTTAAAAATATCTGACAAATATTGCTCCTCTATATAATATTCTAATATCATTACAACTGCAAATCTCACAATAAACTCTTCATCACTTTTTAAATATTTTTGTAAAAATTTCCACATATCATATTTATATTTTTGAGTTATTTTTAATTCTGCACAAAATGTATCACAAACTGCCCAATTATCTATTTTGGGAATAAAGTTCTTTATTTGCTCTTGAGTTTTTAAAATATCTTGCTCTTTGTTTAAGCCTATTACCATTCCTTGTAGCATAATTTCTTCATGATATTTATTTCCTATAGTATTCAATAACTTTTCTGTGTCATTATTTTTCATTAGTTTTTTTGCATAATTTCTTAAAATTGGTATCCTTATTCCTATCATTTCGTGTTTCATTTTTGGACATAAATTTTGGTTGAATTTTTTATACTGTATATCTGCTAAACTCATTAACTCTGCTCTAATTGTTCTTTCATCCATTTTACTCTCTCCTCATGTAGTTTTTTACCTAATAAAATTCCTGTTTCAATACCATACTTTTGTCTAATTATTTCCCCTGTTATTTGCTGTAAACATTTTTTACCTATTTTTTCAAATTGAGGTGTTTCTCGATTTCTTGTACCTTTATCACAATTTACAACAATTTGTAAACCATGTAATCCCAAATAGCTTTTATCCACTCTTTCTATAAATTGTACTTTTTTACTTGGCCTCATTTCATTAAATTTTCCACCTCTCATATGTTCTTTACAGGCTGTTTGTCCACATTTTTTCCATGAATTTGGTAAACCTAAATCATGAGAAAATTGTGTAACTACATGTGCTCCCCTTATTTCGTGATCATTATGATGTGGATATTCTTCTTTTGGGGTTTCTCCTTTTCCAAAATCATGTACCAATACTGCAAATCTAATTTTAGGGTCTTTTGTATATTGTACACTTGCATCTAATACTAACATTGTATGATTATAGGCATCTCCCTCTGGATGATATGCCTGTGGTTGTAATGCTCCTATTAGTTTTGAAATAGGCTTAAAATGCACTTCTAAAACATTTGCTTTTCTTAATGTTTCAAAAAACATTGATGGTTTATTTGTTAATAATGCCTTCTCAAATTCTTTAAATACTCTTTCTTTTGATAAACTAGATAATTCTTTTTTTAAAGATTTCATCATTTCTATTGTTTTATCTTCTACTGTAAATTCTTCTAATTCTGCCATAAATCTTGCTACTCTATAAACACGTAATGGGTCTTCTTTAAACTTTTCTGTTGTTGCTCTAATTATTTTATTTTTTATATCTTCTCTTCCATTAAATGGATCTATTATTTCTTCTGTTATTACGTCCTGCGCAATACTATTTATAGTAATATCTCTTCTTGCTAAATCATCTTCAATTTTTATATCTTTTCCTGTCTTTATTTCAAATTCTTTATGACCTTTACCTATTTTTGTTTCTATTCTTGCTAGCGCAAATTCTTTTCCTTCTAAATTAAATACTTCAAATGATTTTCCTTGAACATGAGCTTTTGGAAATAAGTCTTGAAATTCTTGTGCTGTAATACCTGTAACACAATAATCTTTATCATTATTTTCTCTTTGTAAAAACTTATCTCTTAATGCTCCTCCTACAAGGTAAAGACGTCCCCCTGCTTTTTCAATTTTATTGGCAATTTGAAAAATATTTTGTTTCATCATTTTTCCTTCCTATAACTATCTGTACATACATTTTATCATATTTTTAACTTTTTACAAGTCCTATTTATTCATATTTGTTACATTTTGTCGCATTTTTTCAATTTGATACATATAATGTCATAAAAGGAGGAATTAAAAATGTTTAGAAGATACCAAAAATGTTACTGCATGAATAATAATTATCAAAATGACCCTACAGATGAACAATGTGATATGTTAGAAACAAAATGTAGTCAAGTAAATTCATATGAAGATGATTTTGATAGTTGTGGTTGTGGGTTTGATAAGGAAAGAAGTGTATTCCCTGAAAATCCTATGCTTGCACAAAGTTATGTACCAATCCAATATATGGATAAAACTTTTAAACCTTGTGTCGGCTTAAAAATGGGAACTATTTTCCCTGAACTTGTTAGCCCTTATATGCCTTGTCAAGATATGGCTGAACAACAATATATAGAGGCAACAAATAAAATTGGAAAGGGGTGCAATCAATGAATGACTGTGAAACAAGACGTGAAATGATACAAGAAATTCGCTCTTTGGATTTTGCTATTGTTGAACTTGGTTTATATTTAGATACTCACCCAGATGATCAAAAAGCACTTTGTTTGCACAATAAGTATTGCAAAGAGTTAGATGAACTAAAAGAACAATATCAAAAGGTATATGGTCCTTTAACAATTAATTATCCATGTAATAAATGGAGATGGCTAGAAGAACCATGGCCTTGGGAAAGGGGGAATTTCTAATGTGGACTTATAATAAAACTTTACAATATCCAATTAATATTAAATGTACTGATCCGAAACTTGCAAAGGTAATCATTTCTCAATATGGTGGTCCTGATGGAGAATTGGCTGCTTCTTTAAGGTATTTGTCTCAAAGATTTGGTATGCCTGATCAAAATTCAAAAGCTATTTTAAATGATATTGGTACAGAAGAATGTGTACCATTATGTTGTCAATAGTTAAAGACATAAGTTTATTGCTTAACAATTTTATTACCTTCTCTTGTTTTTTTATGTAAATTATAGTATAATTATACAGTAGCAAAATATTTTTATTTCAAATCTTGCGAAATGCAAGTAGAAAGGACAGCAATATGACTAAATGTATGCCAAAGATTACAACTATCAATGGTAATCGGATGATCTTCAACGTAATTATTGTAGAAGTTGATAAGCGCTACAATATTCTTCGTCTGTTCGGTGGTGGATCAGGGTATTCTGGAAAAAAGGTCGGAGAAGCAAGTGTGATACTTGAAGCTAGTAAATCAAGCGATCCATTCTCCTATGCAACCATGGTATATAGCTTTGAAACTTTATATCTTGATGCATATCGAGACGATGGAAGATACTTCGATGAATCAACAAAAAGAAGTATCGTTGAAGCATGCAAAAAAGCAGCTAAGGCATATTTTGAGGGATAATATCCCTCATTTTTTTGATTAAGTTTTAAATCTTGGGATATATATGTAATTCAAATTTAGTTAGATCAGGCTCTTTTTTTATAGCTTTTTCAGTCTTTAAATAAGTAACTTTAGTAAGTATACTTTTCAATAAAATATTTTTATCTCTTGCTGTTTCTAGTTTATAGTATAAATCTATAACATTTTCTAATTTAGGTATTATAGCTTCTTTTTCATTTTGTGTTGTAGTGTTTTTTAATATAAGTTTGTTATACTCTTGTAATTTCTTTTCTAAAGTTTCTATATTTTCTTTAATAACTTTTGAACGATTTACAAACTCCTCTTTATTATAAATACCATTTTCTAAAAAGTCATAGATTTTATTAAGTTTTATATTTTCTTTTTATAACTCTTTTTCGGTCGTAGTAATAAATTTTTTAATTAGTTCATTGTTATTAGAATTTAAATTAGTTTTATCTTTATAATCTACTTTATAGTTTTTAAGCCATATTTTTAGTGCTTCAATAATTTTATTTTCTACAATATAAAGTTTGGAACTTATGTTATCACATTTAGGATTAGAACATATAAGAGTTTCAGTTTTACCAGATTTGTTATAAGGTCTTCTTTGCATAGGCTTACCACATTTTTCGCAAAATACTAATCCTGCTAATGGATTTTGAATTTGATGACTATGTCTTACTTTTGGAATATTTTGTTTTCTTTTTTCTTGTACTAGTTCCCAAGTTTTATTATCAATAATAGGTTCATGCAATCCATCATAAATTAAATAATCTTGATTTCGAGGTCTAGAAATTATAATATGTCCATTTTTTGTTTTCTTTTTTTGTTTTCTTCTATTCCATGTTAATTTTCCAATATATGTAGGATTTGAAAGAATATCTTTCACAACAGAAATAGACCATTCATCAGAAATTCTAGGTTTCAAGTTCATATTATTTAACTGTTTTACAACTGAATTAATAGTATTATTTTCAAAAGCATATAATCGAAAAATTTCTTTCACAATAGGTGCTTCATTTTGGTTTATACATAAAGAATAACCTTTGGCATCTTTTAATTTAACTCTATCATAACCAAAAGGTGCAATATTCCCTACAAATTTGCCTTCTGAAACAGAAATTTCACGACCTCTTTGCAAACGCCTATTGATTGTTTTATATTCTCTCCTAGACATAAACAATCCAAATTCGAAATA